>JANLUJ010000997.1:0-1943 GCA_031363425.1 Pirellula sp. | reverse complement strand
GTCGCAAAACGCGACGCCGTCCGTGGAAATGGACTTAGACAAAGCGATTGCGGAATCGTTTGGCACTTTTGAAGCGGGATTACTGAGCGCCGCCGCCAACATCATGTCGTCTCATGCTCGCAATGTCGAGCTGTTCCAAGCCCAGGAGTCGCTCCTTACGGGAATTGTTCGAGCCATCATCAATGCAATAGACGCCAAAGATCCGTACACATGCGGACACAGCGATCGCGTTGCTCTGTACGCGAAGAGAATCGCCGCACGCTTGGGTGAAAGCAACGAGGAATGCGAACGAATCTACATGGCAGGTCTGCTTCATGACGTAGGAAAAATAGGAGTGCCAGATTCCATTCTCGCGAAGCCGGGCGCGCTCACAACCGAGGAATATGCAATTGTTAAGAAGCACCCAGAGATTGGGCATACCATTCTCAAACACTTGAAACTTCTTGATTATGTTCTGCCTGGGGTTCTGCATCACCATGAAGCGGTTAATGGTACGGGTTATCCTGCGGGTCTGGCAGGTGAGGCAATTCCACTGCATGGTCGGATTCTGGCCGTGGCAGACGCCTACGATGCTATGACCAGCGACCGCCCGTATCGACCAGGAATGCCAAGCGAAAAAGCGGAATCGATACTTCGAGCCGAGGCAGGCAGGACCTGGGACCTAGATATCGTCAACGTTTTCTTAGAATGCCTGGCAAACGACGAAATCCAACCGCACACCACGGAATCGACTCCATCAACCATCTCGACTGGACTGGATCCAAACGCAAACAACAGCTTGATGCGACGTATTGCAAGTTCCATCAACAATTTGGTGGTGGAGTAGCGACGATGACTATCCTGAGATCGGCAAAGCAACTTGCTAAGGCAAGCGGCAGAGTGAAAACTACCTGCCAAGGGTTCCAATGGGAGAGCGAGGCTCCTGCCGAGCTTGCTTTTGGATCGGTAGGAGCCTCTCCCTCCCGGCATAAACACGGCTGCCGCTCGCCTAAAAGATCCGGCGTGACTTTGGCCGAGATCACTATTTCAGTCTTGATTATTGGAATTCTTGCCGCCTCGGCTGCACCAATCTATGCAAATAGCCTTCTGAAGTATCGGGTCGACGTCGCAGCTCAAAGGATTGCGCAGGATATCTCCCAAACTCAGAGAGTCGCTAGGCAAAACAACTCTGCCAGAACGATCACCTTTACGTCGAGCGATCACAGCTATGTAATTAGCGGTATCAGTTCATTGGATCGTGTGAGTGCGCCGTACAAAGTGGGCCTCAATCAGGCACCCTACCGCGTTGATATTGCTTTCTTGGCCACCGCGGCACAGCCGGCGACACAACTACCAAGTGTTGCAATCGCTTTCGATCGCTTTGGAATGCCCGACCAAGGCATCTCGGTGACGATAAGCGCTGGTGCGTTTCAAAAGAGAGTCGACGTCGCTCCGACATCAGGCAAAGTGAGCGTCCAATGAAATCAAACCATCTCCGCTCGGGCGTAACCATGCTGGAATTGATGGTGACATTGCCAACGGCCACAATTCTGGTTGGGGCGATGGCCATGTGCATTACCATCATGATGCGTGCCAAGTCGCAAGACGACAACCTGTTTCGAAGTACGTACGACCTTTCGGTTGCGGCCTCGCAAATCGCTTCAGATCTTGAGAGCGCTGTCTCACATGTTTCGTCGTCGGCTACGCACATCGAGTTCGTTGTGCCGGATCGAAATGGAGATGGGCTGCCAGAACAAATGCGTTACGAATGGGGGGGAGCGACTGGCGCCAATGCGAACAAGATCCTTTGGAAGTACAACCTGGGTCCTCTTGCTGTATTGTTCGACGATGTTGGATCATTCAATTTACTAAAAGCTACTACCTCGGCTCCGACCACTGTGTCAAATCATCTGCTTTCGGAAACCGCTGTCCTCAAAACAATCAACGCGTTTCCGAACGGCGTG
>JANLUJ010000985.1:0-8356 GCA_031363425.1 Pirellula sp. | reverse complement strand
ATCAAAAGAACAAGGCGCCTGCAGTTTTTCGTGTCGTTCGTGTTTTTCGTGGTCAATATATATGAGCCCAAAACGAGTTCCGATTCGACACCGCGCCCGATGGCGAGGCGCTTGCGATCGACACTCAGGCAGTAACGATCTTCCAAAGAGTTGCTGTAGCTACATTGGAAACGCAGTGCGTCAGCAAACCACGAAACACACCAAAAACACGAAATCAGATGAACATCAAAATAACAAGGCGCCTGCAGTTTTTCGTGTCGTTCGTGTTTTTCGTGGTCCATACCTAATTGATCTGGGGGGAAGTAAAATATCGTCATGGTTTGCTAAATTCCTCCCTACCGTACAACAAGTTTTACTTCTGTTGTGCACTTTGAAAGCTCTCATCATGAAGTATCTTTTTTTGGTTCTAACGTTTACGACCTGCCTCAGCGGCTATGCTCAGTCTCAATCAAGTAGAGTACTGGATTCCTGCTCGATGAAAAGTGAGATATTGAGCGGAGAACGCAAATATGCCGTGTACTTGCCGCCAGGCTACGAATCCTCATCTCGCAGCTATCCAGTCCTCTATTTGTTGCATGGTGGTGGAGACGATCAAACAGGATGGGTCCAGTTCGGAGAAGTCCAACTGATCGCGGACAAGGCCATCAGCGAGGGGAAAGCTACTCCCATGGTCATCGTCATGCCTGATGCCAACACTGGCCGTCGCGGCTATTTTAACGACGCGAAAGGCGATTGGCGTTATGAAGATTTCTTCTTCTCGGAGTTCCTACCATTCGTTGAAAAGGAATACCGGATCAAGGGAGAAAAACGCTATCGCGCTGTCGCCGGACTTTCCATGGGAGGTGGCGGTTCGTTTATGTACGCTTTGCACCATCCCGAATTCTTCTCGTCCGCATGTCCCCTCAGCGCCAGTACCGGCCCATTATCATTCGAAGAGGCCAAGGAACGCGCGCTCCGACGCAACCCCGGCAGCCCTGCTGAAAATGACGCAGACAAGCCAACCGAGGAACAAATCAAAGCTCACTATCTGCAACACAGCACTCTCGAACTAATCAGCCGCATTCCCGATGACCAAAAAAAGGCCGTGAGGTGGTATATCGATTGCGGTGACGATGATTTTCTTTACGAAGGAAACGCGTTAGTGCATATCGCGATGCGAAAGAAAGAAATCCCACACGAGTTTCGCGTACGCGACGGTGGACACAAATGGAGCTACTGGCGCGAAGCATTGCCTACCGTGCTTGGTTTCGTATCGCAAGCGTTTCATCAAGATTAACACCAGTTCAATATTTGCTTGGTCGAGCGGCGACACTGATTATACCGGGAGGGAAAGGCTCCTGCCGAACCAATGCCAAGCTCGGCAGGAGCCTAGCTCTCCCATTGGAATCGTTGGCAGGCAGTTTTCATCCTGCCGGTCGCCTTAAAATAAGATGACAACTTCCGACCAACCCAGAAAGCGAAAAAAGGATCGCTGAATTTTAGATTTTTCCTAAATTTCTTTTGGAATCTCACCACACATAGCGATCGTGAAATAATCAATGTTTTCATTGCATTTCCCAATTTCGACAAAGGCCTGGAGGGAAACGATCCCCCCAATACAGTTGCATTGGTTCTGCTATAAACACCTAAGAACGTTGCAAAGCGCCTTTTTGCCCCTTAGAATGGCAAATGGTCTTTGTTTGATTTTTCAGTTTCCTCTTAGGAGCTTTTGTTTATGAGACGATTTCCATTGTCCCGTCGACCGGCTTTCACACTGGTTGAATTACTTGTTGTCATTGCAATTATTGGAATTCTAGTCGGATTGCTTTTGCCCGCCGTCCAAGCCGCACGCGAAGCCGCACGTCGCATGCAGTGCAGCAATAATCTAAAGCAGCTCACACTTGCGGCGCACAATTACGAGTCCGCGACGAAGAAATTCCCACCTATGCAAACGGGTGCAGGTGGAGTGAACCCCGGGTCCATTCAAGGCTGGGGGCAAAGATATGCTATGTCTGGGCATTATGCGGATCTGCCATACATAGAGGGAACCGCGCTCTACAATGCCATGTTGCCAACAATAGAACCATGGAATGGAGCAGTCCCTTTCCGAACAAGAGTTCCGTTCTTGGAGTGCCCAAGTAGCTCTGGTTTCGCCGAACCTACCGATGCAAACCGAGCACGTGGCTTATCGAATTATGGATATTGTGCTGGTGACAACTACGCAGCATCGCAAGTAATCATCGGCGGAGTTCAAGAGCGGGAGAGCACATCTATCTCTGGCCAGAAGTTACCGATTCGAAATCGTGGGATTTTTGGTCGATACGTTACGGGCATGGGAGACATCATCGATGGCACGAGCAATACGTTTGCTATAATCGAATATATCCGTCCCGATAGTCTCACGTCGTTAGGTATGGTGGTTGTGCAAACGGGTGATCCAACTACCTATTCACCACTTAGCTGCCGCGCTCAGCGACTCAACAATGCATTTGTCAATCAAAGCTTGGTATTCACAGGCGATACCGCTCGAGGCTATCGGGCTTGGGCTGGAAATGTATTCTTCAACGGGGTGACGACGATATTGCCACCCAATTCACCAAATTGCATGGTTGCTAGCGCAACAAACCAACCGCATTGGTGCGGCGGCATCTATAGTGCCGGAAGCCAACACACGGGCGGTGTCAACGCTTCGTTGGCCGACGGTTCTGTGCGTTTTGTTTCCGCGTCGATTGATTCTGGCAACTTGGCTACCGCTGCTCCTCAAGCAACCGGTGGCGGTACCAGCCCATACGGGGTCTGGGGTGCCATGGGTTCGGCTCGCGGGGGTGAAGTGGCCAGCGCAAACGAATAGTGATCTGCTAACATTATCAATCTTAGGGCTGAAGCATTGCTTCAGCCCTTTACGTTTATGGACAGCAGATCCCGCGGTACGGACACAGCCGAAAAAAGTAGCAGAGCGTTGAGATAGGGCCGATGAGCAGCACGGCCCATGGGGCCATGCTACTGTTAGAATTGAGTCTGCCGATCGTTTAAGGCGATCGGCAGTGCAAAATAACGTATTTGCAATTTTGAGCCTGAGGCGCTAGCCGATCTACGCCGCAAAAAATCGGCTAGCGCCTCAGGCTCAACTGGTAGGTTTCTGTCTGCCGATCGTTTAATAACAAAATTCGCCGTTTCCACATAGGGAGTTTACTTTGAGAACCAATCATTTTTTGACTTGCGCGTTTTTAAGTATTTTGAGTGTTGCCGGATGCAATTCAGGGCCTCCCCTCCCGGCAACGGTCCCGGCGGAAGGTACCGTTTCGCTCGATGGTGAACCGGTTTCCGGTGTGACCGTCCTCTTCATCGCGGACCAAGGGTCCTACAATGCGGCTGGAACTACCGACAAGAACGGCAAATTCAGCTTGAACGCGTTCGATACAAAAAAAGGGGCCGTTCCAGGTTCGTACAAAGTGACACTGGACAAAACGATTGTCGAAAACAAAGACGGAAAAAGTGGTGAAGCGGAAGTCAATCTAAAATATGGACTACCAAAAAAATACTCCGAGTTTGGGACTTCTGGCCTCGCGATAACGCTCACCGAAGCCGGTAACAAAGATATAAAGTACGACCTAAAGTCGAAGTAAATACGATTGCGAGTCATTCAATTTCACTGCTAACGGCCGAGTTTTATGTTGCCTAAAAACAGAACAAATCCGCTGGGCAAGCCAGCGGTATTTCTTGCAGGTGCGACCTATTTAGCCTCGTGTCTGAAGTCCAGGCGATACAAAGCGACGCTCTACGATGGAAAAACCATATTGCACCAGTAGCGCCAAGAGGGCTGCTGGCACTGCGCCCTGCAGAATCAACGGGATACTAGACAAGCGAATACCTGTCAAAATCGGAGATCCATATCCGCCTGCTCCGATAAATGCCCCGATGGTTGCCGTCCCCACGTTGATTACCGCCGCCGTCTTAATGCCCGACAAAATCGATGGCAAAGCCAACGGCAATTCCACTAACCACAGTCGGGCACGTCGCCCTAAGCCAAGAACATCGGCGGATTCGATGGTCGCTTTAGGTATCTGCGTCAAGCCTGCATAGGTGTTGCGAACAATCGGCAGTAGGCTGTAAAAGAACAACGCAGCAATCGCAGGGTAAGCGCCTAACCCAAAGACCGGAATCATGAATACCAAGATTGCCATAGACGGCAAAGTTTGAATGACGCCAACCACTCCAAGTATAGTCTGACCAAACGCTTCGTTTCGGGCTGACAAAATACCCAGTGGAATTGCAGTCGCAATGGCTAGCGAGAGCGAAATGGCCACGAGGAAAAGATGCTCTAGCGTAGTCTTGGTAAATCGCCCTAGGAACCGCTTCCATTCGGCCATTGGGCCAATTCCTTGATACGGGATACTCAGGTGCATCTTTTCGTTTAAGAACTCGGCAGCGACGTTGGTTTCTAACTTCCGGTCCAATCTCACCTTGGCCGTCATGCTCGTCATCGCTTTGGAATCGATAGCATTCTCCAACTGCAAGAAGGCTGCTGCCACCTTGGGCGCTCGCTCCGCCAGATCTTTGCGCATCAGGATGACGGAATAGTAAGTTGGAAAGAATCCTTTGTCATCTTCGAGAACTCGCAATCGATAGAACTCGATCTCTGCGTCGGTGGTGTACAAATCGGTAACTTGAATCGAGTTATGTTCAAGACCGCGGTATGCCAAATTGTGGTCCATTGTTCGTACATCTTTGTGTGGCAGTCGGTACTTGGCAGGCAATTGACGCCAACAGTCGTTGCGCTCCATGAACTCGTCGCTGATCCCGAACTTCAATTCAGGATGCTCACGAAGGTCGCTTATTTTGGTGATGCCGAGCTTCTCGGCGGTGGCTTCTTGCATGCCAAGTGCGTAGGTGTTATTGAACCCAATGCGGTCTGTCATGACGATATTCATCTTTCCCATCGCGTCGCGCATGTCCCCTTCGGTTCGGAGTTCGACGCCTGGCTCAACCAGTTTTGCCAACAATTCTTGAATCGTTCCTGTGTAGTCCACATATGCATCGATATCCCCTTTGACGAGCGCCTTCCAGAGAACTTGAGTACCCCCTAACTCTGAAAGATGCTCGACCTCAGCGCCCGCTTGAGTGGCTAAATGCCCAAGCAGATCTCCCAAGATGACCGACTCGGTGAAGCTTTTCGAGCCAACGCGAATTTTTGGTTTGGTTTGGGCTTGGGCAGTCGAACACATCCAGCCAATGCAAATCAACGAGAAAAGCGGGACGATGCATAGTTTCCGGATAATGCTATCTTTTTTTATGGAATTGCGGAGGGAATCACGATGGTGACCAACGTGCCACATAGGTTGGGTGCGTGATTTCATGATTGTGGTATTCGTTGTGCGTTGATGAAGCGTGCGACATATTCATTGGCAGGGTTTTGAATCAGTTCTTCCAGTCGACCCTCTTGAACAACCTCCCCTTCGCCCAGCATCATGACTCGGTCGCCGAAAAAGGCCGCTTCGCCCATATCGTGGGTCACCATGATGGAGGTCTTGCCAAGCGTCCTAAAGATTTTCCTTAGGTCTTCCTGTAGATCGAATCGAACTAAGGGGTCCAGCGCCCCCATCGGTTCGTCGAGCAGCATTACAGCGGGATCCAACATCAAAGAGCGCATGATCCCAACGCGTTGCCGTTGCCCGCCAGAAATTTGGGTTGGATAGCGATCCAGCGCGACACGAGGTAATCGCGTCAGTTCGGCAAGTTCCTCGACACGCCCTCGCACCTTGTCTTGACTCCATCCGAGATGCGAAGCCAACAGCACTACGTTTTGTCTAGCCGTCAAATGCGGAAATAGACCGCCGTCCTGGATGACGTATCCCATTCGCAGACGCTGTTGCTGGAGATTCTTGGGCGTAATAGGTATTCCATCGAACTCGATGGTCCCAGAATCGGCATCAATCAACCCAACGAGGATCCTGAGCAGCGTGCTTTTTCCGCAACCGCTCGGTCCGATCAACACGGTGGACTCTCCCGTCTTGAAGTTGATGGTCGTTGGCTTGAGCACTTGAAGCGAACCAAACGACTTGGAAACATTATTGAGGGAAAACATGGCTTACTCATTCCGCCCTTTCCGCTGGGCATTCATTTCGTCAAGCATCGATTGAACGCGTTTTTCCAATCGATCGGTGAGTTCGGCAGGGGCCATTCGCTTTTCTTTGCCAGTTGGCAACTCGATCGGTACATCGAATCGAACCAGCACTTCGCGTTCAGCGTGGACGGTAGGATACGACGCCTCAAGAGCATCCTCCTCAAGTTTATCAAGTGTCTCAGCTATCCGCTCGACGCTTGGGTTTTCTTCCAAGTAATTGCCTGGATAACTGTAAAGCTGGGTTACCAGGAACATGCTATCCATATCCGCGGTCCATTGCCTCTTTTGATCTTCTGAAGCGTTGGAAGCCTCATTCTCCCTGGCTGCAATGATTGCTCGGCGTACTTCTTTGACCCGTTCGGGAATGAGTGATTGCTTGGCCTGCAATCCACAGCGACTCTCGCTTGATTCCATTAATGACGATGATAGCCGTTCGACACGAGTCCGCAACGAACCTGCATGAGTTACTCGCAAGTGTTCCATTTCTTTGAGGGACAGCAATCCTCCTGCGATATGCAATACCCGTTCTACAAGCGGAAACTCAGATTGAGGTCGCCAATACAATCTTTTTTCAAGTCTCTCAATGGTCTGTTGTAAGCTTGGCGTAGGGTCCTGGCTGTACCAACGCTTGATAGCGACGGGAATGATTGATATCGGTCGCGTGGACTTCCTGGCCGCCAGCAATGCGATCGCAGCAGCGCCATCTCGAAAAGCTGTCACACGGTCGTTCATGTGATAGACGTCCCCCTCAGGGAAAATCAATAGAGGGTGCTTTTTACTTTGCAAGATATCAACGGCTGTCTTTAACGATTGGACATCCGTCCCCTCTCGGTCTACGCTAAAGCAACCACAACGTTGCATCGAATGACGTTCAAACCATCTGCTCATCGCGAAAACTTGCCAAGCCGTCATGATATAGAAAGGCATGTTCAGTTCGTCGGCTGCCGAGATCAAGCAATAGGAGTCCCAATGAAAGGAGTGATTGGGTGTTAGCATCACTCCATGATTGCTAGAAATTGCTTGTTTCAAATGCTCCAAGCCTTGCACGTTGACTCGAATAATTTTTTGCTCTCGAAGCGCTTTGCGACGAAGCGGAGCCGTAAGCCTAAACCACCACGGGGTCATGCGAGGTGGCCATTGGCCTTCAGGTGTTCCGTAAGGTTGGATATTCAAAGAATTGAACCCTGCGAAAGTTCGGTTTGACGTTATGACGCGACGTTACGACTTTATGTCGAGGCGAATAGTATAAGCTAGGATCGTGTTCCAAATCTGCTGCCTCAGCAATCGCGTGTGCTAGGAAACAGGTTTCTCAATTTACTTTCGGTTCTTGGGTAAAGCGAGACAGGCTAGAAGCCTATCCCACCCAATACTACAACATCAGTTTCCCAAACAACATGGATGCCTCGCCAGCATCTTCTTCGATGCCTGCGAAACCTAACCTTCGATAAAGTTTGAGCGCGTTTACATTGTCCTTGCGGACTTCTAGGGTTACAGCGCATTGCTGATTTGTCTTGGCATACGCGATTACCTTTTCCAGTAACGATTTTCCAATTCCTTGACCTTGGTAATCGGGGTGCACGGCCAAATCGTGCACGTTGATCAATGGAAGAGCACGAAAAGTAGAATAGTTTACAAAGCATACAGCCATTCCTACAGCTCGACGTGATTCGCCCTCATCCAATCCCATGTCTACTGCCAAGAAAAGACGATGGTTTTCGCACGCCAATAGCCCAGCGACGACCGTTTCGCGAACCCTTTCGGGCAAAGGACCATGATTGCCCATCAACGATTCGTGATAAACCGCGAGCATTTGCAACATGGACTTTGCGTCGAACGGGTCTCGTAGGTCTGCGAGGTAAACATGAATTGGCATTATGGTAAATCCCTAAGCTCCTTGCGAATGACCAGTTTTAGTCCCGACCAAACCTCATTGATGGCACAGACTTTGATGTCCACAAAGCCCAAAGGTAGAGCAACTTGTCGAATGGTATCTTCAGTGATATCCGTCGGCACCTTTGAAGCCTTCTTTGGCCACGAGACCCACACGACCGCATCGCTGCGAATTTTCTTTCGAAGTCCAGTAAGTGCCTTCGTTAATGCTGCTCGATCTATTTCGAATACATGGACGAGATCCGTCTCATTCGTGACCTTGGATTCGAAAACGACACCATTTGGCAACGGTTCGAGAAGAGCATGAAATTCAGACGGTTCATTCTTGCAAACAACTCGATTGTTTACCGAAATGCCAAGCTT
>JANLUJ010000982.1:0-5917 GCA_031363425.1 Pirellula sp. | reverse complement strand
GCAAGTGGGGGAATTCGGCCTAGTCGAATATGATTCCAGAGAAAGTCCATTCGGATGGCACATCATCAAACGACTCGAGTAATGGTTGGTTTATAAGCAGCTAAGTAAAAGTAGGGGATCTCGATAAAAAGCCACCCAGTCTTCGCCCTCACGGTCGATGACACTGGAGAAGCCACCTTCGGATCCGTCGACGTGAGGAAGAGCTTCGTGCTGCGTTTCCAAGATTGTCATACAGGCTATGGCCCAAAGTCAGCCGCTTTGTGTCCAAATGCGCAATTGGCGTGAGACCGAGGGATCGAATAGAATGAATTTTGTTATTGGCGGGGACGCGTGCTGGTGTTGGTTTAAGGTGATCGGCAGTTTGCAAAGTACTGTATTTTTAAATTTGAGGCTGAGGCTGGGGTGTTAAAAGTTTGGGGTTGTGAAGGATTTGGGGTTGCGCAACTTTTCATCCTGAAAGGATATCAGACAATAGCCGGTGGTTGAGCGGAGCGACACCACCGGAAAAGGATTCGTGCAGTGCGTTCCGATCCGGGAGGGATCGAAGAATCTTTGACCCCTTCAGCCCTTCAGGGTCATTCGCTTGTCCTTTCGTTCCCGGGGGTGCGCCGCTTCGCGACGACCCCCGGCTACTGTCGTCAATCCCTATCGGGATAGAAGCGGAAAAATGTTCGAGTGAAATGGATACGCAAAACATCATGTCAATACCGAACTTTTATCACCCCAGCCTCAGGCTCAACTGGTAGGTTTCAGCCTGTCGCTCGCCTAAGCAATCATGCTCCTTATTGCCGGGGGGGATTCATTCAAGGGAGAGTTGATGCAATGAAGAAGTTACTGATTCGCAGACTACGCGTCTATTTGTCGATCGCAATGCGTTGTGTATTGTGCTTTGCCATTCTATTTCTATGTTTGGCGAGCAACGCTTTGTCTCAGGAAACGGCTTCGTTTCCCTCCGGTTGGACGGCTGAAGCGCCGCGCGCAGAAATTCGGCCGAACTTTTCGTTTGATCCACAGGGAGGCCCGAAAAGAGTTGGCAGTTTCATTGTTTCGCACGATCAGCGCGAAGGATTGGACGGTTGGATGCAGAAGACTTTTGCGGTAACGGGTGGCGAGTTTGTCGGCTTTAAGGCCGTTCGCAAACTGAACAATGTGGCAGTGCCAAGGCGGAGTGCGCTCGTGCGAATCCTCTGGCAGAATGATGACGGGAAGATGGTCTCTGCTGATGTACCGCCGCAGCAGGTTAGGGAGCTTGGGCACGTCCCGACTGCCGAGCCCGAACATTCGGTTGACGGTTCGACCGATGGAAACGGCTGGACTATTGTTAGAGGCGTCTATCGCGTCCCGACGAAGGCAACACGGGCCGTTGTCGAGTTGCATCTGCAATGGGCACCAAACGGGCGCGTGGAGTGGAGCGATATTGAGTTCGAAAGGACCACTCCGCCTCCTATTCGCAAAGTGCGGCTAGCGACGGTTCACTACAAGCCAATGGGCAAGACGGCTCGCGAGAATTGCGAAGAGTTCGCTCCACTTGTCGCCGAGGCTGCAAAGCAGAATGCAGATCTCGTCGTACTCGGCGAAACTGTCCCCACAGCTTCGCCGAACGTGAAGCCGCAGAAAATACACGAAACCGCTGAACGGATCCCTGGCCCATCGACCGACTATTTCGGTGAGCTTGCCAAGAAGTACAATTTGCACATCGTGCTGAGCCTCTACGAGCGAGATCAGCATCTTGTTTACAACACGGCTGTTTTGCTCGGACCAGACGGCCAACTGGTCGGTAAGTATCGCAAGGTCTGTCTGCCTCATGGAGAGGTCGAAAAGGGAATTGCGCCGGGACACGACTTTCCGGTATTCGAAACGCGATTCGGAAGATTAGGACTGATGGTTTGCTACGATGGCTTCTTCCCCGAAGTTGCTCGCGAACTTTCAAAGCGAGGTGCGGAGGTTATCGCCTGGCCCGTCTGGGGCTGCAACCCACAACTTGCGAAAGCTCGTGCCTGTGAGAATCATGTTTATATCGTCAGCAGCACATTCATGGCGCCGAAAGATGGATGGATGGTCTCAGGCGTCTTCGATCAAACCGGCAAAACGATCGCCCAAGCCGAAACTTGGGGCACAGTAGCAGTCGCCGAAGTCGAGCTTAGCGAGCCCTACATCGGCCCCTGGAATCTAGGCGATTTCCGATCGATGATAGAGCGGCATCGGCCCGTTGTGACAGCTGAATTAAAGTTAGCTGCAAATACTGTCGAAGCCAATAACGTTGATGGTACACGAGCCGATAGTGGAGTGTTTATCGATTCGGGATTCGAAAATGCTTCGCCTGTCTGGTGGGATATTGCAGACAATGGTGTCGTCAACGTTCACTCGCTTTACGATCACGAACGAAATGCTACCAACCGCGCTGCCGGTCATATTCACATTGCGTTGGAAGCCAAACCCGGTTCCAAGCATACACTGGAATTCAAGAACCTGAACAACATCTACAACGGACGCCATGGTTCGGTCGCCAATGAACTGAAGACTTTGGTGATCTCAACGGATGGTAAGCGATGGAGTTCGGTAGCCACACGGTCGGTCGGGGAAAACCGTGTGCAGCTGGATGTCGTTATGAGTGCACCAAAATTGTTTATTGCTCGCGTGGAACCCTACAGACTATCCGATCTTGACAAATGGTTGGCTTCGGTAAAGCAACATCCAATGGTGGGCATCGATGCGATCGGAAAGACCGTCCAAGGGCGCGAACTGGAAATAGTTCGAGTCGGAAATGCAAACGCCCCCTTTCATGTTTTCGTTCGAGCCCGCGCGCATCCCTGGGAGTCGGGTGGTAACTGGGTCGCGCAAGGACTTGTCAACCGACTGCTGAAGGATGATCTCGACACACAAGCGTTTCGCGAACGTTATTGCCTTTGGTTAATGCCGATAGCCAACAAGGATGGGGTCGCCACGGGACGAACTCGTTTTAATCTAAATGGCATCGACCTGAACCGAGGCTGGGACAAACTTGCGGACCCAGTTTTAGCCCCAGAAAATCTTGCATTGGAAATCTGGTTGGAGAATCAAATTAAGTCTGGACGTAAGCCGTCGTTGGCGATCGAACTTCACAACGACGGCAATGGAAAGCTTCACCCGGCCCGGCCTTCGACATTGGGTACTGAAAAAACGAATGCGCAAATCGACCGACTGGAGAACTTGCTTCGCAATCGGACTTGGTTCACAGAGGGAACGACGAAACCATCTGGAGTCACGTTCACGTTAGCAGATGGGTTTTTGCAACGATTCGGTATCGACGGCGCTGTCCATGAATTCAATTGCAACTGGATCGAAGGCCTAAAGGAAGCCCCATTGGCTCGTCACTGGGAGAATTATGGTGGCAACCTAGCCATTGTCTTGCATGAGTTCTTTGGCGATGAAAAGACTAATGCAGTCATCGGCAAGTGAGCGCTCGGGCTTATGGAACTAGCCAACCCTTGCCTTTTGATAGCAGCGAGAACCATAGCCAAACAACCGACAATGTGATGACTACGGTTGGCATCACAGCACCCGACGGCCCCATTACTTGTAAGCCACCAGCAATCAACATCGTGTACACCATCTGAATCAACACTGCCGCGAAACTAATGGTGAACAACGAAACAGACAGTTTCTTCCGCATCAACAAGCTGCAGCTTCCGGCAACGCCAGTGCTGACGGAAATCGCGAAAACCACATAGACCCAACGTGGGGTCGACCGAACCCACTCCTTCTGTTCACCAGTCATCGACTCTATCATCGCTTCCTGGGCAAAAACTTCAGTTGAAAAAATTACGCATCCCAAAATATTCCACATTAGCGAAACTGCCGCGATCACCCAAAACCAAGCGGGGACAGGAAGTTTATGTTGTTCATTCATTTGTCGTGCCGTAGCGATTTGTGGATATGTTTGTGGATATGCAAGCCATAGATGTTCGACGGCCTAGCAATTACTTAGGCGAGTGGCAACATTATTTATACAGGGAGGGAGAGGCTCCTGCCGAACCAATGCCAAGCTCGGCTCCCATTGGAAACCTTGGCGGGAGTTTTCATACTGCCGCTCGCCTTAATGGAATTAGAGTACACCAACGCTGCCTGAATAACAATCTGCGGGATCGCAAGACGCTCCTCGCGAGATCGTCCTGCGAGTAAGCCGCTAGCGCGACTGTTCAATGATCATAGTCTATTGGCTTACAGCCAGTAACTGGCCGTTAGATTTTCCCATTTGCATATCCTCGAGCCACTTTGGATCCCAAGCGCCGCGAGGCCGATCGTAACTTTCAATCACTTCAACCCAAACCGCTTCCTCGCCGCTACTAGCGCTAGAGCGCTCTTTGCGCCATCGACACACCTGTGGCGGCTATACGCGGAGCAAAGTTGTCACCGAAACTGACATTCGGCTGCACTCCGCTTGCATCGACATAGAATGCGAAACCGTCGTAGTTGAGATCCCAATCGTAGGTCAGTGTCGTTCCGGTTTGCTGATCGAAACTGGCGCTAGCATCCAATTGCACATTGAAGCCCTCGGCTACGACTATGTTGATAGTACAGAGGTCGCTTAGGCTCCCAATTCTGTCGTTCCTATCGATTGCAAATCCTATTTGCTTTGGCTAACATGAACGCAGTCGCTAAAAATGGTTCGGTCTTCGAATCCAGACAGAAGTCAACTAAAACTATTCCTATGGCAACTGCTGATCTCCCCAAGATTTTACCCTATCAACCCGTACGAATGTCCGTCGAACGGTATCACCGACTCATTGAGGCAGGTGCATTTTCCGAGCAGGATGCATTTGAGCTTCTAGATGGAGTTGTATCGGAAACGATGTCAAAAAACCCTCCCCATGGGATCGCGACCAGACTTTGCGATCTTGCTTTATCTAGAATCGCTCCCAAGGGCTGGCACGTTCAGAATCAAGAGCCGGTTACGTTGTCGAATAGTGAACCTGAACCGGATGTTGCCGTTATCCGTGGAGAGCTTGCCGACTATGCGTCTCGGCATCCAGGTGCCTTGGAGATCGCCTTGGTAGTTGAAGTGGCCGATACTTCGTTGGTGACGGATCGATACAAAGCGCAGCTATACGCTGAAGCAAGTATCCCAACCTACTGGATTGTCAATTTGTCGGAGCGAGTCATCGAAGTCTTCGAGGAGCCGACGCTCGAAGCAGGGACCGCACTCTATACCAAGACTCGACTTTATTCGCTCGACGAACCAATACCGGTAGTGATAGATGGCAAGCACATCGCGTCATTGCCTGTGAAGGAATGGTTTCCTCCGGCGTCCAACTGACGCTCACTGTGGCAATGACAAAGCCGGGGCGGTGTACGCCTGGCACCTACCAAAGAGCCTCACTTCGTATCGGCCGCTGAGGCTGATCCTTCGTGCCAACGTCCGCTTCCCTCCGACAAGCTTCTGCGATTTCCACAAAATTGTGCGGTTAGCTAAATCTTGAATCTGGAGCCCGTCGCGAGGGTAGATGCTTCGCCGACGAGCTAAGATCATTGAGGGTTGGAAGCGTGATGACTCAATGTGATAGAACTCAGCCACAAAGCTTAGGGGAGCGGAATAATGGCGATCCGAAGCAGTTCTATAGCCAATCGAGAGCGTTGGCGGACCTGGGCATGGTGGCCATGTCCGCAGAGTATCGAGTTACCTCGCGCGATCAATCCAAAGTCATCGATAGCATTGCAGATGCTCAGGACGCCGTAGCTTTTGTCCGCAGTCATGCAGTGGAGTTGAAAATCGATCCGCAGCGAATTGCTGTTGGCGGTGGCAGCGCGGGCGGGCACTTGGCCGCGGCGGTAGCTACGCTCAACTATCGCGGAACTCAGCCGGCTCGGTCGAAAGCCGACTATCGTCCCAATGCACTCGTATTGTTCAATCCAGCGTTGGTGCTGGCACCGGTCGAGT
>JANLUJ010000958.1:0-3041 GCA_031363425.1 Pirellula sp. | reverse complement strand
CGATTACTTGACTTCTACCAACGCCGACGGCGCGCAGGTTTGGGACGCTTGGTCATTTAAGAACCCGAGTCATGCAGCCGTTTTATGGCCAATCGTGCAGCAGGCTGCGATCTATGAACTCTATTCTTGCATTCCAGATTTGTTGCGAAGTGCCGATAGTGGACTAGATATTGGAAAATTCAAAAAAAACCTCTATCTGGTTTGTATCCAATTCGCGATCAAAAAACTGAAGACTTTTTCCGCTACACAAGATGCCACCCCCAGAAGTGAACTTCGAAGATGGGCGCAATCGTTGGTCGAGGAATTTGCCGCGGATCCGGAATTTCAGAGTGCAAACGCAGATCTTGCGAACCTGTAAGTCGATGGAAATTATCGCGCGCTGCCGCATATGTGGGATAGGCTTCCAGCCTGTCGATTCTGTTAAGACAGGCTGGAAGCCTATCCCACTTTGGTAGCCAAGAAACTTAAACGATCCGCCGGTCAAGCCGGCGGGATTCAAAAATACCGGAGGCTCGTTTCTTGAGCGATAAAATCGACTGGGCCACGAACACTAGCCAACGGTCAGTTGCTGTTGCTGCTTCTTTGCCGCGGACTGCATTTCGGACCAAAGCTTCGGAAGAACAGCCACCGCTTGAGTCTCCCGCAGTTCGTCACGGTTTTTTTGAAACCAGGCCGTGACCAAGCCGATCGTTTCTTCATATCGTAGAAACCCAGAGCCAACCGATTCACTATTGCTGTGCCATCGATCTAGTTCGATGCGTGCCGAACGCCATTGAGATGCGTTCTTGGGCATGGCCAACGCATGTTCAATGCCACCTTTTCGAATCAGGTACCAAATGTCGCGACCGTCGCAACCTCGCACCGAATATATAAACGAGTATTGTTCTCGGGCACGCTTGAAGCTTGCTAATCGATTCGTCAACCATTTCAGAATCTTTAAGTCTTCGCGCATGCGTGCAGCATGCTCGAAATGTTGGCCTGCCGCAGCTCGAATCATTTGCTGCTCTACTTTTGCCAACACCTCGACTGATGTTCCATTGAGAAATCGAAGAGCACTTTCGACTTGAGTATTATAGTGGCGTCGACTGCATGACCGAAGGCACGGTGCAAGGCATGTTCCAATCTCTTGCCGAACACAACCAGCTCGCAACTCCAAATCGAAAAGTTGTAATTGGTCTGAGTACATCATGGGTGTCTTCTGATTGCAGTCCCGAAGCAGATACAAGCGATTTAGAATTTCGATTGCTCGATGCAGATTTCCCATCCCGTGAAACGGACCATGACAGCTCGTTGCGGCTGGGTCGAAGTGCTTGCTTAAATAGAACTGTTCCGCTGGAGCATTGCCTATACATACAAATGCCTGTTGCTGACGTTTTGGCATCCCCACAACATTGAGCCTTGGTTGCCAGTGCCGAATCAACATTTGTTCACGGAGCAACGCCCCAAAATCGCTGGGCTGCTTTTCCCACACGATGGCGGCAGCGGCCTGGATGATTCGGCCGGCTTTTTCATCTGTGTTGTTTGGCATGAAATAGCTGAGCAACCGATTTCGCAGCGATTTCGATTTCCCCACGTAAATCAGACGGCCCGTCGGGTCAAGCATTCCATATACACCCGGTAGCTTGGGTGCATTCCGCGAAACAAAGCCTCGCAAAACGTCGGTGCAATCGGATTCGATTCGAGTAAGTGCCGAGCGGGGAAATGGCATCAGCGGGTCATTGCCAAAGTCCACAAAAGCTTCGTGCCAGTTTGCGTCCATGCTCACCTCCAAAATACCTCAAGAACTTGCAGATCGGCACCGTAGGCATTGGGCTGCCCAAAGGGAAACGCTCTAACGCATCCCGTCACATTATGTCGCGATCGCGAGAATACTCCAATACCACACGAAAAAGTGCTGTCGCCAAAGAATCATCGCAACACGCCACGTGCCCACTACAGTTTTTAGAGCATTCAGGCTACAACATTGGGTTCAAAAAAACAAAACAAGCATTCCCAAAAGTCTCTTGAACCGAGTCCTGTTATATGAAAATTATTTGCAATCGTGAGAAATTGCTCAGCGCATTCCAAATTGCAGCCGGGATCGCACCGACCCGTAGCCCGAAAGAAGTCCTAAATAATATCAAGATTGACGCAACCGAAGGGCGGGTCGTTTTGATGGCCACCGATTTGGAAGCTGGCATTCGATTGGAAGTGGAAAACGTTCAGGTCCTCGCTCCAGGCCGCGCATTGCTCAATGTCCAACGCGTCGGCAATATCCTGCGCGAAGCCAGCGACGAGAGCTTAACTATTGAGTCCACGGAAAACTCTCTAGACTTTCTTGGAAGTCATTCCGAATTTCACCTTCCCCGTGCCAATCCCGATGAATTCCCTAGCGTCGTGGAATTCGCTGAGGAAAGTTACTTCGAACTACCAGCTCGCCTTTTCAAAGAACTAGTTAAAAGGACCATTTTTGCTACCGACAATGAAAGCACGCGGTACCAGCTTGGCGGAGTCCTTTTTGAAATGGACGGCGACCAGATTACAACTGTCGCCACTGACGGTCGGCGTTTAGCTTGCATGCATGGAACAGGGACATCTATCGGCGGATTTAAGAATTCCGGCATGTCGACCATTGTCCCAACCAAAACTTTGACGCTGATGGATCGCTCCATAAGCGAAAAAGATGACATGGTCCACGTCGCTGCCCGCAGCAATGACATTCTTATCCGAACCAACCGTTGCACTATTTACTCTCGCCTTGTCGAAGGGAGATACCCGAATTGGCGGCAGGTCATACCTAGTCGCGAAAACAAAACACGGATCGAGGGTATGGTCGGGCCCTTTCTTACTGCGATTCGCCAAGCATCGATCGTGGCAGACCCTGAAAGCCGCGGTGTCGAATTTGTGTTTGGTAACGGAACGCTCGTAGTTGCGGCTCGGACCGCTGACATTGGTCAATCGCGAATCGAAATGCCAATTTCCTATACGGGCGAGGAAGTCAAGATTACAATGGACTATCGCTTCGTTTTGCGCCGGCTCAGGATGGCAAGCCGCGAGGTCAT
>JANLUJ010000956.1:0-1493 GCA_031363425.1 Pirellula sp. | reverse complement strand
GAGACAAGCTCATCGCCTGCCAATTGCTCAACAACAAACTCATCAAATGGTTTATCGCTATTGAGAGATCGAATCACGTAGTCTCGATAGCGATAAGCCCAAGTTCGTACACGATCGTTCTCGGTATATCCGTCGCTATCTGCGTAGCCTGCGGGATCGAGCCAATGACGAGCCCAGCGTTCCCCATACGCCGGCGAAGACAACATTTCCTCCACCAATTGTTCGTACGCATCGGGTGAATCGTTCTCTTTGAAACTGGCGAGGCGTTCCGGTGAGAGCGGCAAGCCGAGCAGATCGAATGCTAGTCGTCGCGCTATTGTTAAACGATCGGCCTGTCGTGAATAGCTAAGTCCTCGCGATTCTAATTCCGCCAGCAAGAAGTTATCCATGGGTGTTTGTACTCGATCGGTATTGCGAACGGCAGGTAGCTTTGGACGTTGTACAGGTTGAAATGCCCAGTAGCCCCGCTCCTCATCTGTCCATTCCGATTCGGACGCGACCACAATTGGCTCTGGTCTAGCGATGCGGGCACCTTGATCAATCCAATTGCGTATTGCTTGTTTTTCGGCAATGGAGAGTTTTCCTTTGGGTGGCATTTCCTCGGCATCGATTCGTTTCCAGAGCAGACTCTCGTCGGACTTGCCAGCAACGATTGCCGGTCCCGTTTCTCCACCGATGAGCAGTTGTCTGACGAGACGTCCATCTAGCCCACCTTCGCGCTTATCTTCTTCACCATGGCATTGGAAGCAGTGCGTCTTGAGAATGGGGCGCACGTCACGTTCGAAAAGCAACTCAGGCTCGGCCGCGAGACTCATCATTGCTGTGTAGGCAAATATCGCCATTGACCAAATACACGGTCGCATCAATTAGCTCTTGGATGGGGCGGGAAAGGTTGGGTAGGCTGAGATTCGGATGATTCACGTGAGGCCAACGACTTGAAATTAGCACGAAGTGCAATCTAGAGGCGAGCGGCAGGAGTTGATTTACCGTAGCTTGGGCCCCTGGCCCGAGTTTCACACGGCCCAGGGGGCCATGCTACAGGTAGATTTCAGTCTGCCGCTCGCCTAAGCGTGAATCCACCGAACTCTTCGACATTATAACGTCCGCTTCCTCGACTCGCTACCTTGCGTGTAGGATGAGGCAAATTCACTACCAAGTTGATATCCCGTACAAAGGAATTCACCCAATGCTTAGTTCCGTATCGCCTCTTCAGGTCCTTTCATTGATAGGAGTGACGCTCCTTGCTAACTTAACCTCTGCAAGCCTTGAGGGGCAGGATGCATCCCGAGTTAAGGTCATGAACTCGCTGCGATTTTATGCCAGTTTTGATGGCGGTGGCGACGCAAAGATTTCACAAGGCGACGGCAAAATCTATACGACGGAGACTTTGGCGCGTAAGGAATGGACGCCTGGGATTGCCAGAGTCGACGTATCGATTGCCAAAGGGCAGGGTAAACAAGGCGATTGCCTTCGGTTCGGCAAGAAGTCGCCAC
>JANLUJ010000928.1:0-9597 GCA_031363425.1 Pirellula sp. | reverse complement strand
CCTCGACCTCGCAGCGAAATCAGCCGCTACGCTCCACGGCTCTTGCGAACCAAGATCGATCCAGAAAAGATTGGCGCGCTCATCGGTCCGGGCGGAAAGAACATTCGTTCGATTCAAGAGGATACCGGTGCGAACATTGATGTGGATGATGAAGGAAACGTCACCGTCTCCTGCGGAGATTCCGATTCCGCACGAACTGCTCTCGCTCGGGTAGAAGCTTGTACCGCAACCGTCCAGATCGGCAAGATCTATGACGGTACCGTTTCAAGTGTTCGAGATTTCGGGGCATTCGTAGAGATTCTGCCTGGAAAGGATGGCCTTTGCCATATCAGCGAACTATCCAGCGGGTATGTTCCAAGTGTTGACGCAGTTTGCAAAGTTGGCGATACGATGAAAGTAATAGTCATCGACATCGACGACCACGATCGCGTCAAGCTATCCAGACGCCGGGCTTTGGAAGAACTCGGTATCGAAGATGAATTCGCCAGCGCCGAAGGTGCCGAAGGCGGTGAGCCAGGCGAAGAGGGCGAAGTCGATCCCGACCGACCCTTTGAAGAACGTGGCGGCGATCGTCCTGAGAGAGCGTCTTCGGGTGGCGGCGGTCGAGGCCGATCCAGTGGCGGCGGCGGAGCAGGCGGATTCCGTGGTCGAAGCGGCGGCGGCGGTGGTGGTGGTCGCAGCGGCGGTGGCAGCGGTGGAGGAGGTCGAGGTCGAAGTGGTGGCGGCGGCGGCCGACGCTAATTTGCCTGCAATCCTTGTTTAACCGATCGAGGCCCTAAAGCCTCGATCGCGTGCGGCAGGGAATTGGCATCCAAAACCATACGTCTCGGCTGGATAGCAAAAGATTCGAAGTCGGCCCGCCGCTGATGCGGGTTAAACGAGTCGCACGAATCCTAGCTCGAATATCCATCGATCGGCCTAATATGGGCTTGATGCACCTGTGTCGGGATCGCCAACCATGTGGAAGTGGTTGTGGTCAATGTAGATGACCTCGACGCTCTCTTTGTCGTCAAGGGTGTACGGAACCGGCCAACCGTTAATGGTTCGCTCCTCAAAATAAACGGTGCACTTGTAGTGTGCATGATGCAACTGTGCGAAGCCGATCAGCGGAATGAAGCGAGGATCATCTATATAGTCTGCCATTTTTTCTTTGACGATGCGAACTCGATTGCGTTGCTTCTCATACAACAAAGGAATACCGCCACGGATAGGGCGAGCCTTTTCAAGAGCATGACTCACTTCGTCATCGCTCGGTGGATCGATGGCGGCAACTGGGCCGCCCGCAGTCAATGGACCCATGATTGGCACGCGGGCATACCGCTCGTGAACGTGGAATTGGAGCTCCTCGTTGTCCTGCAGATACGGACTAATCGGGATCGGAACACCTAGTGGTCCGAGTGCGATATTGGAGAGGTTGACACAGCCAGTCTGCGCGCCAACCGTAGCAAGTAGTAGTAGAGCAGTAATTCGTTGGAAACGCTTGCAGGACATCGGTATAAACCCTTCTCGTGTCGGAGACGACGACTCGTCGAACAGTGTTGTTTTCGGCTGAGGGGGTGTTAAGACTTGCGGGTTTTTCCGTCTGCAACGAAAATTCCTTTAAAATGGAGTGCTTGCATTGTCTGAGCCATCGCTCGGCTTGCCAGAAACTCGAGTCTCCAATAACTTCTATTTGTAGGTTTTATCCCACACGCCAATCAACCAATTTGGGTGAGTCGCTCCAGCCGGGTGCGGCAAATTCCGTCTATTTCCACTGCATGATCACTCTCGGCAAGAGTGGCCTACCACACAGCAAAAGCAAAAACGAATGCCCCAACTTTCTCATATGGTTTACTTCTCGCTCAACGATCACTCGGAGGCAAAGATTTTCGAATTGGTCAACGCATGCAAAAAGTATCTCGATGGACATCCCGGAGTCGTTTATTTTTCCGTTGGCACGCTGAATAAAGAGCTAGCAAGGCCCGTCAATGATCGCGGCTACCATGTAACACTTAATGTTGTGTTCGATAGCCGTGATTCGCACGACCTTTATCAAATCGCACCTCGGCACCTGGAGTTTATCGCGCAGCAAAAACCCAACTGGAAACAGGTCCGTATTTTTGATTCCGACCTTGTTTAATGGTGCTTTAGCATGCCAACCGTCTTAGACCGAATTGTAGCTAACAAGCGCGAGGAAATTGCGTTCGCTAAAACTCGACGCGATTTGCAGTCGCTCATTGAGGGGGCAATGTACGGCCCTAACGTTAGGGATTTTTTGCTTGCGATGCAGGGGCATGACTACGTTCGTTTGATCGCAGAAGTAAAACGAGCAAGTCCATCCAAGGGGATGATACGAGCACAGTTCGATCCGACCGATATCGCGATGGCGTATGAGGCTGGTGGTGCAGCGGCGATAAGTGTTTTGACGGATGAGCCCTTCTTTCAAGGACGACTAGATTATCTGACCTCGATTCGCGACGCAGTAGCAATCCCGGTGTTGCGCAAAGACTTTATCTTGGACGAGTATCAAGTATACGAAGCAAGAGTGGCGGGAGCGGACGCCGTATTGTTGATTGCGGAATGCCTTGAGGGAGATGAGCTAAAGCAACTGTACGACTTGATACAAGGGTTGGGGATGACTGCATTGATCGAACTTTACAACCCCAGTCATTTGGATCGCGTGCTGGCGACGGGAACGAAGCTAGTCGGTGTGAACAATCGTGATTTGCATACGTTTGCAGTTGAGCTGGATCATGTGATTCAATTGCGTAAAGAGATTCCGTCCGACGTCACCGTTGTTGCGGAAAGCGGCATCTTTACGGCCGCAGATGTGGAGAAAATCCATCTCGCCAACATCCAGGCCATGCTCGTCGGTGAATCGTTGATGCGACAGTCCGATATTCGCCAAGCGACGATCAATTTGCTTAGCCCCCCTTTATAGCAATGCAGCTTGGTTAGTAGCTACGCTCGCCAGAGCGTCGTGGAAATCCTAGTAGTTCAGCACGCTCTGGCGAACGCAGATACGATTAAGTTTCATTTTACTTTCTGGCAAGCTGGATATCTAGCATGGCGATACGGTAGTGCCAATTGCGATACAATGCCCATTGGGAGACCATGCTCTTGCTAGCCCAGAAATGCTCGCAAGAGCGTCGTGTTTTTTTCATGTTGCCCGAAGCCCTACCATCGGTGCGGCTTTGGCTTCGCATCACAGTACTGGAGCAATCCATGCGTATCATTATTCTCGTCATTTTGGCTGCTTTCGGTTTTAACCGCTGTCCGCTGCATGCTTGGGAGGTGGAAACAAAAGCAAACTTGATTGTCGCCGAAAATGCTTTACCTGGAGCGACCGACTGGCAACTCACTCGAGTCCGAGTGGATGGTGCGAAATTCCGTTCACCCTGGATCGAAGGATACTGTTCTCGCCAGAGCGTCAAAGCCGGTGAGACGATCGACATCAAAGTCTCGGCGAATCCAGCGCGATCATTCAACCTAGAGATTTTTCGCACCGGATTCTACGGAGGCGCTGGTGCCCGATTGATGAAGTCCATTGGGCCGCTCGAAGCCTCCGCGCAAATAACACCAGTTCCGGGCGACAAGGATTTGCACGAATGCCATTGGTCAACCACGCATAGCCTCACTATTCCAAACGATTGGCTAAGTGGGGTCTACCTTGGTAGGATGACCACCATTCCAAAGTCCGATGCGGAAGCCTATTGGCAAAGCTATATCATCTTTGTCGTGACGGATGATCGACGATGCGATGTTTTGTTTCAATGTTCGGATAATACTTGGCAAGCTTACAATCGATGGCCGAGTCACTATTCGGTCTATACTCACCCGAAAGGAAATCAAGGCCCATGGGCGGACGTTAGTTTCGATAGACCGTATGGCCGTGAAGGTCAGTTCGACAGTGTTGTGAATGATCCGCTTACTGTCGGAGCGGGCGAGTATCTACCGCTCGAATTCCCATTGGCCTATTGGCTGGAACAACAAGGCTACGACGTGTCGTATGTTTGCAACAGCGACATGATCGTGCCCGTTCGAGGGCTCAAGAGCCGAATGTTTATCAGTGTGGGTCATGATGAGTATTGGGATATACGCCAATTTCGCAGCGTGGAAAAAATGCGAGACGAAGGGGTTAGTTTGATGTTCTTGTCCGGCAACAGCGTTTGCTGGGTCACTCCGATGCGACCTGGGTTCGATGGTCGACCCAATCGGATTATGTTTCGAGGAGGGCCGTATGGAGGAGATCTTCAGGTCGCGAGGGACCGAGTTAAGGATCATGGTCCGTTCCCCGAAAACGGACCCGACGAAGGGCTCTTGATAGGTGCAAGAAACGTAGAGCCAGTTAACGGTGGTGGTGATTGGATTTGCACCAACGCGAAGCATTGGATATTTGAGGGGACCGGGATGAAGGATGGAGACAAGATCCCAGGCCTCATCGGCTGGGAATACCACGGCGATCCTGCAAACATCGATGGGCTCGAAATCGTTGGGGCCGGTACAGCTTGGGTCGGCGGGGAAACGCCGCAGAAGTGGTCGGCGACAGTCTACCAAGGTCCAAAGGGCAATAAGGTCTTTAATGCTTCGAGCATATTTTGGGTCCAGGGCTTGTCGTCGCCTCCAGGCCATATTCTTCCCTGGTCCCATTGGAGCCGACCGCACGGCCCAGATGCACGTGTGCAGCGAATTACGAAGAATGCGCTCGATCGCGCAATACTGCAATGAATTGGCTGAACGTTCTAGTGTTGTTCACCGTAGCGTGAGCCCCTGGCCGGAGTTTCACACGGCCTAGGGGGCCATGCGGCCATGCTACAGTCATCGAATTCATGAAAAAGTATTTCCGCTTCTTGGGCTTCGAGTACCTTTCGATTCGCCTGTTGATAGAATCCTGTACTCCCTCCATTCCTACTCTCACGAAGGTCCCGCCACATGTTTGACGTATTGCTTTCCTTGTTCATGTTGCTCTCGGGAGAACTTATCGCAGGTGATTGGTCGCAGTTTCGCGGACCAAACTCGGATGGACATGCTACGGGTCCCGCGACGCCCATGGAATGGTCCGATACAAAGAACATCGTTTGGAAGGTTCCTATTGCTGGATTGGGTTGGTCCTCGCCTGCAATCGGGGATGGCAAGGTTTATTTGACGACTGCCGTTTCAAAGGGCGAGGGATTATCTTTGCATGCGGTAGCCGTGGATACAGCAACTGGAAAAACTCTTTGGGACCGCGAAGTGCGGACCATCGACAAGGCGCCGGCGATCCATGCCAAAAACAGCCATGCAAGCCCGACACCCGTGGTTCGCAACGATGCCGTTTTCGTTCACTTCGGAGCGCTAGGTATGGCGAGACTGGCGGCAAAAGATGGTGCGCTTCAGTGGACGTGCAACGATCTGGACTACCCACCGATGCACGGAAGTGGAGGCTCACCTATTTTGCATGACGGCAAACTATTCATTGCTTGCGACGGCAGTTCGAAGCCTTTCGTGGCGGCAGTTGAAGCAGAGACTGGAAAAGTCGCATGGAAGCGTCCGCGCTCGGTCGATGCCCGCACCAGTCACTCGTTTGTAACGCCAACCATGACGATGGTCGATGGCAAAGCCCAGATGCTTGCGCCTGGTCCTGACCATTTTGCTGCATACGATTTGGCGACTGGTGACGAGTTGTGGAGAGTGCGAGCTCCAGGCTGGTCGGTAGTACCTCAACCAACCGTTGGTCACGGGCTCGTCATCTACAATCACGACTACGATAACCCAGAGTTGTATGCAGTGAAGCTTGGCGGCAAAGGTGACGTCACCGATACCAACATTGTTTGGCGACTAAAACGGGGTGCGCCAAGTACCCCTTCGATGTTGCTAGTTGGAGATGAGCTTTACTTCGTTTCTGACAAGGGCATCGCGTCATGTGTCGATGCCAAGACGGGCGAAAGCCATTGGATGGAGCGGCTTGGAGGGAATTTTTCTGCTTCTCCGATATATGCAAATGGGCGTATTCTCTTCTTGAATGAAACCGGTCAAGCAACTTGGGTAGCCTTGGGCAAGAAGTTCATGGAACTAGGTAAGAATGAAGTACCTGGCCGCACCTTGGCCACTCCTGCCTTCGCAGATGGCGCGATGTATTTGAGAACCGATGAGTATCTCTACAAAGTCTCGCAGTTTAAACCCGAGCCATAGGCGACGGCCGTACGCAATAAAGAGAATCGCGGTAGGGACGGTCATTGCTGACCGCCCCCCGCACAGATCCGTACGTGAAGAATTACCTCATACGGCTCTTGCCGCTAGTCGATCGCGAAACCGCACATTGGGATATGGATGTAGGATGCGAGGCTTGGGGAGGTGACGACGCACAAGCAAATGCATGCGGCGCCACGTCCAGCGTGTTCGTTGGCTGCGTCGACGTAATTGACGTAACCACAAGTGGGTGACGCAATCTACGAACTGTTGCAACCGAACAATGTTGCCAGGAACTCTGCCCCGCCATTAACGGCAGATGCCATGTTGCCTTCCGCACGTCAGGACGTCGTCGGCACACGAAAACGAAGATTTCGGAGCTCAATAGCTTGCCTGCGTATACCCCTGTCGTTGCTACACCCACGATGTTACCACCATCAGCGTACGACTCGGGGCCAGTGTAACTGGCTATGCTTTCACAGTAGGACTCTTTCATTCTCAACTCCAAGCCGGTTTAACCCGACGCTTTCCCTGACACCTTTTCTCCTGGCTCGACATCGCAACCGACAGCTAAGATGAGAGATCGACGTGTATTAGCCATATCGTGATTTCGATTCGGAACTGCGACGTACTCTGCAGGCTGATTTCTCGCATCAACCTATCCATTAGTCCATTATGGTGAGGGGAAAAATGAAACGAAGTCCAGTGAATTTTGGAGCATTATTGTTGTTGGTTGTAGTTGTCGTCATTGGGATTTTGGTTGGATTGCTGGCTGGGAAATTGATAGATCGACAGGTGTATTCTGGCGAGGCGTATGTCTTATCAGAAAATCGGCTGAAGCGAGTAGGTACTTATCGAGACTCCATCGAAGTCATCACCTTGACTGGGGATCCAGGACAAATGGGGACACGATCCAGGACAAATGGGGACACAGCACTTCGAACTCGCGCCGACCGACCGTCGATCCCTATTTAAGACTTGAGAGGAACGCAATCGCTTCGATCCTTGTTCGAACATGCAGCATCGCATTTTCTAGATTCGGTCTTTTATGCGGTATCGGCACTTTGGGCGCGCACCTGCAGACAGTTGTTGTTTGGGAGCCTAAGAGTTTTCGTCCAAACGCTATCCTGCCTGGACCGGTTCTGGCTTGTGACGCTTGAGGTAGAACCGACGCTTCGAGATTAAGCTTCGCATCTCGTAAACATCCTTCGGCTTGCCTGCCACATTCGAGAATAAGCGGCCGAAATCGTTGATCTGCAACCGCCAGTAATCCGAATCCAATTTCAGGCGTTCAAAGATCGGAGCGACATCGGATGGCGTGTAACCTGCCTTGTCCGGTCGGACCATTCTGGCACTGGCGTCTAACAACTCCAGATAGTCCATGGTCGACATCGATAGGAATCCTTTGTCGCTGCAACGTTCTCTGGTTTGATTCGCACAAGGACCTATGGCATCGTTCTTCTCGTCGATCGTCAATGGAGACAGGAACGAGTCGACCGTTGTCACTATACTTGGTATCGAAGTTGCAGCTTGTAAGGCTTGAAGTCTGCGTTGCGCCGATGTGAATTCGGATGCTTCGAGAGTTTCCGCCATCGCTGCGCGGATCGGATTCAAATCCACGTAAGCCGCACAGGCCAGCAGCGTTTCTTCGTCCAAAATGCGGACAGCGCGATAGCGTCCTTGGAAAAATTTCCCAACCTGCTTGTCTTCCTGGTTCGCGCGCGTGCCAATGTTTTGGCAGAGCAAACGCATCCACCAGGAAACATCGCTTAGCCGTTTACGAATCGTCGCGAGCTTTTCTGGATCATTGCGGATGGAGTTGAGTTCGAACTCGTTGGGTTCCTCTGGCGAGCGATCCTTCTTTTTGCGATTGGGGCAGAGCATGAGCCAACGCCGAGCCACTACGGTGTCATCCCAAGTTTCAACGACATCGGGCCGAGACCTAAGGATCAAGTGGAAGTGGTTTGAGAGAATCGCGAAGGAAAGTAGGTCAATTCCAAAATTTGCGGCGAGGAGTTTGAGTTGCTCTTCGATCCAAACTTTGCGGTGGTCGTGGTTGATTCCGGAAACCGGATCAACGCCAAAAAGAAAGCATCGACGAACTACTCTTGCGCAAATATGTAGGACCGCAACCTCGCTAGGATCGAACACTTCCGCACGCGCAAGCCTAACCATGGCAGTAACCTCCGTGAAAGATTGACCAAGACCGTGAAATTATGGCGAATTTTAACCATACCAAAAACCGAAAAACAAGTACCCACCCGAAAAAATGGTGTGTCCCCATGTATTTGTACTGCCATGTATTCCTGCAATTCGGCCAAAAATGCGACCACAATTCGGACCGTATCACCTAAGGATTTGCGAGATCTTTGATATTTTTGATATCTTCGGCGCTGAGCTCCGTGCAAGATACATGTGGTTCGTACTCGATCCATTCTTCGTTTGGAACCAGATGGTATTCCTCGGTTTCTTGATTCAAGCGGTACGTATATGCCTTGATGACGACTATGTTGTCCTCGCTGTGTTCAAAAATACTGCACTTCAATAGTTTTGGAAGCATCCTCGGTGGCTTATCCACCTTTTCTGAATGCTCATCATCATTCCCGTCCGAGTGATGCCAGCCCATTACAAGCCTTGGCTGAACAAAAGGGTTCGTACCTTCCTTTTTGGGTGGTTCCAATCGAACCGTTCTCGTTGGTAGATCGACTACGATAAATGGGCGTTCATGTGATGGAGGTTTTTCTTTGTTGGTATCGTTAATATAGAATTCCATTGTATCTGGGTTGAATCGATGGCTATGGTACGGACTTGAAAACCAAAATACGCTCTCGATGGAATTGGCTTCCGGCAGAAATTCTTTGAGGCGATAGGCCGTATACTCGCGCCGTCCTAAATCGTAAATAACCAACGGGTGTTTGGAAATTCTAGCGTCTTTCCATTCATTCATAGTTAGAAAAAACCGACCTGAGCCGCAAAGTGTAAATGATTGCGGAGAGCAGACGTTTAGCAACTTGGCCTGATGCAATTGTCGGAGTCGATGGTCAGGCGCAAGCACCTCGAATACGGTTACGTGCGCCGTCCTATCTCGATTGTTACCGCTAGCAACGATCGCAAGGAAATTGTCATTTTCGAAACCCCTAACGTCATAGTTAATTTTCTCGGCCGAATGGATGGACAGAGCCGTCGAGGCGACGGTCCCGGCCAGAACCAAGATTTCGCAAATCACGAATTTTGTGATGGTCTGTAACATCGATTTTCCTCCGCATAATTGTTTTCAATCGATTGTTTGAATAAGCTGAGACTGGGCCTTCGGTAGGTGCCTGGCACCTACCGAAGGGTCGAATCAATGTCTGCTGATGCACCAGGAATGCAGCACATTCGCAGCGCACATTGATGAGAGCAAACCACAAATTTGGATGCCGATGCGGGTTCGAGCTCCTCAGCCTAATC
>JANLUJ010000661.1:0-2397 GCA_031363425.1 Pirellula sp. | reverse complement strand
CAGAACCAACTGAATTCTTGCGAATCCAGCTACGAATCGTGGCATGTTTTTTCCTACCGCACGCCCAAGCGCAGAATCGAACGCGAAGGGAGGCAGTTGCGAAAGTCAGCGATGCCAACCGAATAATTCGTTGTCGCTTTGGGCCAATAGGCAACACGCGCGGCACCAAAAGTAAGATGGATTCCGTTCAAAAGTTTTACCGCAAACATCAACCAGGCTCCATTTTCTTGTCAACATTGGTCGTAGGTGCTTCGGTTTTTAGACGCACCGACCCTTTCGTGCCAATGTGGTTACGATGGAGTCCGACAATTTGCGAAATCTCCTCGTTGAGCCTTTTCTCAAATGCGAGCAAAATGATTTTTGATCTTTGCGATAGAACAACTGAAATGGTTCTAGCAGGGGCACTAGTGATTCCAGCTTCCAATTCACTAGCTTGCGCGTCGTGCTACTGGTACTTTTCAGTCTGCCGGTCGCCTTAATGTCGCAAAAACTGCTATCTGAGATTCTGCCGTTTTGAATTAGATTGATTCGTTTGTTACCGTGTTAAACAATACGTTGAAGGTTCAAGGAGCGAACAAAATGAAACTTATTCCACGCCCCCTGCGATTCTTGACAAGTCGGCGAATGCGACGGTTGGTTTGGTTGCCATCTACGGTCGTGGCGTTCTTCTTTTTGGGAGCAACAATGGAGTCCAATGGATTCCGGCTCTCGCTTTGGAGAGAGCCTGTACGCCAGCCCGTCCAAACGCTTCGAAACCTGGAGTTGCCACAGCATTTGGCCATGAATGGTCAAAATGTTGGTGCCAGCACGCTAAGTCAAACCGCCAGAATAAGCCCTCCGTCTCAATCGTCGGCATTGGCTTACGCTCCCGTTGCTAATAATACAAACGCATACGGTACCCCTACAAACTTCAGTAATCCAATTAACATAAATCAAAACCAGACGAGCTCTGCCGCATCGATTTCGTCGCCGAATAACGTCTATCAGTCGCCACCCGTCTATTCACCTAACAACCACAGATTCGGTATCGTAGCTTCGCCCATACCACACGGGAGTCCGGCGGTAGTTTACCCGCAGCCAGCAGCAAGTCCCCTGCCAGTTCCTTATGCTCAGCCAGCTTATACTCAGCCAGTTCCTCATGCTCAGCCAGCGTTGGGTCAATCCGACCAGTTGCGTGCGTTGTCAAATACGATTCGATTGTCTGAGTGGACCGACCCAATCAATCTTCGTGAAAGCTTGAGCAATCTGCTCGATTTGGCGATCCAACAGTTCGATGAAAAACAGGGCCAAGAACGAACGGAACTTAGTGAAGCCAAGGAGCGGTTGGCGACATGGGAGGAAGCGATTTCGAAAAGAGACTCCCTGAAGAAGTCCTTGATCGAAAGTCATTTGGCTCAACTTCTGGACTCACCAGACTTAATGAACTGGTCGTTTACAGGAACTCAACTTCTGAAGAGCAAGCCCCTTCATGTGAACTATCCTGAGATCTTCAGGCAACTTTGGGCGGCCAAAGAAAAACACGAACTTGACGAAACTGTCCACAGTGAAGCCAACTCGATAGAATTGCCCAAGGCTTCGCAGGATGAAGGCCCGCCGCATGCAACCCTGAATTAGCTCCACCAACTACGAAGCTGAACGCACATTCCGAAGTTGCCGAATCGAATCCTGATCGAGAGCACCGATCCGCACCGAACTTATCGATAGAACGGCGCCCAATTGATCCAGCGAGGTCCGTAAATAGTTGCCTGTTTGCCAAACTCGATCGCGCCCAAGTCCGGCGCGCTGCCGAGGAATCCATCATTTACCGTTGGAATAACCACGCCCGCGTCGACCGCTTTACTACCTGCTTTGAGTCGAAAATCAAGGTCCATCGAATGATAAACGGCATGGCGCAATGCCGGATCGGGTGGGCTTAGCTTTTCAAAGATATCGAAATCGACCTCGATTCCGTGGGCTTCCTGACCAGTTGCACCCTGCAGATCAGCAAGCCTTGAAAACGTACGCCAATCGCTAGGTGTAGGCTCGTAAAGGGATTCTCTCGGCTTCGGACTTAGCCACTGGTATTGCGCATCGGTTTGTTTGTTTGGGCGATAGCCGTTGTAGTCAGAACTGTACGTGTCGGTTCCGTTGGCCCAGGTCATGATCCCTCGGCCGGGTGTATCGCGGCCCAAGAAAAGGTTGTTGCGAAAATGGACATTGGAGGTCGGATCCGTTGAGCCTTGTTCCCCGATGATCGTATTGTGATAAACAAATAGCCCGGCTGGTTTGCCAGAGAACTTGAAGGCCGAAGTGCTTGGCACGTGGTACAGCACGTTGCCTATGAAATATACCGGCACTCCGAATGAGGGCTGCGCGCTATATCCGCCATGCGCCGCATTGACTCCGCGGTTGTTCATC
>JANLUJ010000912.1:0-3941 GCA_031363425.1 Pirellula sp. | reverse complement strand
CAACATCGGAGTAATGGAAGTCACCAAAGGCCTGGCGAGACAAACGCTAAGCATTTTGGCATAGCCAATATGGCACGGCACCCCGGGGTCGTGTTCGACAACAGTAGCATGGCCCTTGGGCCGTGTTCATTGAAGCATGGCCCCCTAGGCCGTGTTCAGCGCGGTTGTCAGCCTGAGGACAGGCTGACCTACGTGTTTCCACTCATGCAAGCATTTTCAAAAACCACCAATGCAAATCCGCTCCGAATCGATGTTGGCTCAGCATGCCGAAAAAGCTATGCGATTGCTACAACGCTCTAGTACTCAATTCGATGGTTCGACGCCCAAGACCGCAGGGGTCGGCAACCCATTTACTGAAATGTTGGTGGGCGGAGTGGCCAAGGTCAACGACATGCAGATGTCCTCTCAAGGACAGATGGAGCAGTTGCTGACCGGCGGCGACGTCAACCAAGCCGAAGTCTTCACGAGCGTGCAAAAAGCCGACATGTCCTTCCGACTACTAGTCCAAATTCGGAACAAACTTATGGATGCCTACCAAGAACTTAATTCAATCCACGTCTAATCGACACCCAACCCAACGAATCCAAGTGCCGGTAAATGAATCAGCTAAATCAATTTATGCAACAGATGCAGTCTCTCTTTGCAGGGATGACTTCGCAGTCGAAATTGATGGCGATACTGCTTACCGTCGGAATCGGAATCAGCTCTGCCTACTTGATCCAAGGTGCAGCGACTGGAAATGGCGCCATGGTTTATTTGTTGGATGGGATGGTCTTCGATGATGAGGAGTTGGTAAGAATTCAATTCGCACTTGGCAATGCTGGTCTTCGAGGTTGGGAAACCGCTGGGCACCAGATTCGAATTCCCAAGTCCTCTAGCGACGCATACTATAAAGCGATTACGGAAGGTAAGGCCGTTCCAGCCAGGATGGGAAGTGCCCTCGAGTCGGCTCTCAATAGCAATAGCTTTCTAGAATCGACCAAGACCACCGAAGCCAAGCATTTGGCGGCGAAGCTCAAGGATCTCGGAAACCGAATCAAGGCAATGGATCCAATGATTCAAGACGCGTTTGTAACTTATGACAACGAGCGAATGGGATTCTCCAGCGACAAAATGAAAGTCGCAAGTGTGGCCATCAAAACACGCGGCGGGAAAGAGTTGCCTGGAGAAATGCGTCTCGGAATCATTACCTATATTGAAAAGTCATTCGCTGGACTCAAGCAATCCAACATTATCGTTGTCTGCAACGGAATACCGACTCAGACTTCGGATGATCCGGCCGCCATGCAACAATCAAAGTACTATCAACTGAAGTCCCAGCAAGAAGAGAAGATCAAGCGGGAGGCGGAGCGATTGCTGGTGGACTATGGAACTGTCCGAGTAGGAGTCAATGTCGAAATCGATCCTGTTGCCAGTGAGAAATCAGAAAACCTTACGTTGAACGAAAAACCGGTCAAGATTCAGTCGGTTTCGAGCAAGAAAGACGCCAAGAATCAACGCATGGGTACAGGCGGCAAGCCTGGAACGGAGACGAACTCATTTGCAAACAAAGGTCAGTCGATCAATCAGACTCCTGATCAAAATAGTGAGACCAAAGAGCAATCGGAAAGCGAAAAACTAGTCACTGGCAGCACAGTGACCCAAACAGAAAAAGTTGGTTTACAGACCAAATTGGTATCGGTTTCCGTCTCGATTCCATCCTCATACTACCGCAAAGCGGCGATCTACAGATGGCAGGAGGCGAACCCAGGAAAACCAGTTAAAGAGTACCCGGAAATGACTTCGAGCGAATTGACTGCAATCCAGACGGAAACAGAACGAAGTATTCAAAAGAAGATCAATGCAATACTGCCCAAGGTTTCTGCAGGTGAAGATAAGTCGCCAAGAGTAGCCGTTGAGTCCTATCAAGACATGCCAGTGCCAGAGCCACCAGCCATATCCTTTTCCGAACGCACGTTGGAGTGGTTATCGCAATCCTGGCAAACCCTTGCACTCATAGGGTTGGTCGGGGTTGCTTTGATTTCTCTTCGTAGCTTTGCCAAGACCATACCTTCGGCCAACGATAGCGATTTCGAACGTGGTTTTGATTTGCCATTAGATGATGCGTCCGATATCGATCTAAGTTCACTTACAGACGAAGAGAACGACGCGTTTGACCCGCAGTCGCAGACGGAAAACGAATCGGCTCCTCCCCGCCTTCGAACCACTGGCGGCGACATCAAAAACGATCTCACCGCCATGGTTCGCGAAAACCCCGATGCTGCCGCAACGATGCTACGCAATTGGATTACCGAATCGACGTAGGCCATGGAACTCCAAGTCGCACCCGGCGGGTGCGACCCGCTCGCCAGAGAAATAGAGTTACAGAATCAGCTCAGAAGATCTCGAGGAAATAAATCCCTATGCAGCGCCCGGGCTGACGAATCTGGAGGCAGATGCACCTGCATCGGCTGTCGTTCAAGTTCAATTTAGCGGCGACGTTACAGAACGCAATTTGGAGCAAGCGTATTCAAAATTATTCTTCTTGCGTTTTCTAAAGGCGCCCCTATTCCTTCTAGCCGCGAGTGCGTTGTTCTTTTTCGGTAGTCTAAGGATATTGTCATTCTCCATAGGACTTGCCACGGCGGTAATCTTTTTCGGTGTGGGCCTTGCTTGCTTGATTTATTGGTTTGCATATGTTGAACGGAGGGTTGGTAGGCTTATCCAAAATCGTCCATGGCTTTTAGGCCCGGTCCATGGCACCTTCTCTGCGGCCTTTGTGACCATTTGGCACCGAGATTTTGGGATGCAGTTAGTCAGTCAAGATTTACCTGACCAGCTTTGCGTCAATTCCTACGTTGTGCGTGCGGAAAAACGTCCGTTTGCACTCGTGCCGAGCTCTAGTTTCTATGAAAGTGATTGGCATTTTGTTCTTGATACGATCGCACTCTTGCAGCCTGGTTTCTTGATCCCTATACCACCACCAAGCGGTTCGCATGTTTGCACCCTGCTAAGCGAACGGCTAAATTTTTTGGAAACAAGGCTGCGTGGATATCATTGGTCGCCAAGCGAGGGTGGTGCATCCTGGGTGGTTGCGGCGGTCTTAACCTACTTTGTATTGATTGCATTTGAAAATGCAGTTCCGATGTGGCTGGTGTTTGCCATGATTCCCACGTTGGTATTGGTGTTCTTCCTTATTCGAGTTACCCTATGGACCTTGCATACCAAATGGCAGTTTGCAAACGATTCGCGAGGTTATTTTTCGGCCGCTGAAGCTGAGACGGAAACAGAAACGGGCCGTACTGTAAGCTGGTTCGATGGCGAAGTGGTTTTTTGGTGCGTTGGACGAATGTGGATTCATTTCCCCATTCGGTACGTCGAGCATGTACGCGTCGGTTATTCTGCGATTGAGTTCCGGGCTCGTGGCATGGACTTGATATTTCACAGAGAAGGGTTCCAAAAACACGCCGCCTGGCTGGCCGCCTGTGAAGCGGTGGCGGGACACACTGCGTTGACACGCACGCCCTTCGCGCTGAACTCAACTAAGCGAAAGAAAGCAGACTTTTGATCCGCATCAACAATATTGGAAATATTGGACTAGGTAGGTTCAGATCGTCCCTTTCTAATTTCGCTTAGCCACTGGAACACGACGTAGAAAACGGGCGTGAAGAAGACCGCAAGAATCGTCGAGGTGAGCATGCCGCCACAAACTGCGGTGCCAAGCGAGCGACGACTGGCTGCAGCGACTCCCGTTGCGAATACCAATGGCAATACTCCAAAAATGAACGCAAACGAAGTCATCAAAATGGGTCGAAAACGCATTCTCGCTGCAGCAATGGCGGCCTCATGAATCGACGGAACTTGTTTGCTGAGCACCTTGGCTCGATCGACGTCGGCGTATAGCTGTGGTACGCCGGCGCGGAAGGTCGAATTGACTCGTTGTAGCTGCGGATCGGAAGCCG
>JANLUJ010000071.1:0-2553 GCA_031363425.1 Pirellula sp. | reverse complement strand
CGACATGGCATCAAACGCAGCCAACGTTATGAAAGGTCGAGAATACTTACCGCCTCTGGCTAGGAAGTTGGTTGCTAAAGCCTCCGTTGCCGCGATTGGGTCTATTTTGTCGAGCGGGTGCTTGGCCTCTATGTCGACTTGAGTTTGGCTTCGCTGACGACCAACGAGCGCATCGAGTTTTGGCTGCGAAAATAAATCGCTTGCACCTCGCATTAGATGGACGTAAGACCGTGTTTTTTGCTCCGCAGCCGGCTGTTGGACCATAATCATCTCACGCACCCAAGCTTCGTCTACGCTCGTGTTCCGGCAATCGCTTGAGAGCAAGGGAACTGCCATACAAGGTATGCCAGCCAGCAGAATTTTGTCGATCGCTTTTTCCAATACGTTCAAACACGCAACGCCGACAATGGAATCGACATATCCGCTCACAATGATTTTCAATACGACAGGCGAGCCCTCTGCGACGAGCACTTTATAGCCCATCTCTTCTGCTTTGGTTCGAAAGTCCGCTATGCTACAAGCGCCGCACTTTTTGCAGTCCATACCAAACTCGTCGTAGTCGGCGGGGCATCCCTCTGCGTGCTTCAAGCAGTGTGGAAGCAAGAAAAGGCGTCGTCCTGGCGGAGTTGCGGCAACTGCGTCGCGAAAAAATTCAGTACTGATCATAACCATGATCCATCCGACGTATCCCTCGGACATGCCAAGCTCATCCAAAGTGCGACGCGAAATAACTTCGAGTTCGTCTTTGGTTGGCGGCATTTCCTTGTCCATTCGGCTAGCCACTTCCCGACATTTCACTCGCATCTGTTCACGCAGTTGAGGCGTCTCGGGAACAAGCTTTAAGTGACTGGTTTTGCGTCGCGTTTTCTTTTCCGATTTCTCGGCGGTGTTCGGTGTTTGCGTAGCAGGCATCGAGGCAGGTGGGGTTAACGTTGACAAAACTCAAGTCCTCTTTTTAGGGCGCTCAGTGAAAACACCAGTGGATACATTTTTTCGTGATACCAAAGCCGAGCGAAATAAAATCCGATGGGCTGACTGACGTGATGGTGCTCCTGCTGAATCGCATCGCACAACCAATTCACACCATTCATTATAGAGTCCGCACAGTCCTTTGTGGCACCGCCGGAGATGATTCCCTCCAAGGCAACACTTGTTTCCTCGATTGTACTTGAGAATCCCCCAACAGGTCGATCCGATCCCGGGTAGTGGCAGCTATTACCGCCTCCCCACCCCCCATCGGCGTTCTGACTCGCCAACAAGAAGCGGAGGCCGCGTTGATACGCTGGCTCGTCCACCCGTCCGCATTGGCTATAACCCAATAAAACGCGTCCGGTTCCGTATATTGGGTTGTCTTCTTGCTCTCGGTCTTGGTTTCCAAACCAAAGCGGGAGCCAACTGCCATCGCGTCTTTGGTGTTTTTCCAGATAGACCCAACCCCGCTGCAACGCTCGTTCAACTCCCTGGATTGAAATTCCCGTTTCAGGAATGGCCTTCCAACAAGCTAATGCCCTAATTGCATGGGCAGTCAAGTCGCTGCCGCTCCGATCAAAAGGCAAGGTTCCCCATCCACGACAAAAAGTCGGCCAACCTCCGTCTCGATTTTGCAATCGAAGCAGCCAACGGCAGCCCAACAAAGCAGCCTTCAAGACTCGTTCACGTCTGATGGAATCTAGCGATGAACTAGGCGACTTACCGCTCTTCTGACGTATCAATGCCAACTCGTACCATTTTCGCAAAGCAAGCAGCGCAGCTGGCGTATCGTCGGAATCGGGCACTGCACCACTCAAGTTCGTCCAACCCCAGCCGCCAGGCTCTGCACCCGTAAATGCGTGCTGCTTGCGGTGCTGGCAGGTGAGCAACCAGTCTATCGTTCGATCCCACTGTGTTGTTTCCGCATAGCCTTCCGTTTCGTCGTAGAAATGTGCGGCAGCCAATGACGTCACCCAGGTTGCGAGATTCGTATCGATCGGCCAGCTTCCATCCACTAAAACCGAATCGACGATAAATTTCTGAGACTCGACAGCTACCCGCGATGCCCCTTGGCCAATAGAAGCCAAACTCATCAGGACAAAACTAGTCAGAGGCACCGCTTCGAGATATCCACCGCTTGTGGGCTGCATTCGCGTGAGTACACCTAACGTTGGCTTTCTCGCAACCGCCCGCACGATTCTTGCAATCGGGTTTCGCGGTGGACGATGAAAATACTGTGCTTGACCCATGGCAACCAACGCTGGAATTGCATAGCTAACCACAGGCAGCTGCGCAAATCGATACCAAGATTGAGGCAACGCTGCCGCTTCAAAGGGCAACGTAGGAATTTTCCCCCAATCCACCAACCCAGCCAACGCGCAATTGGTCATGATTGGAACGACAAACGTCTTATCTTTGCCATAGCGTTGCCGCAACCCCTCCCAGCTTCCACACCGCTCAACATACTCCCACGCAGAGGTGATCTTGGCAGCAAAACGCTTGTTGTGCCCAGCTAACTGCCAAGCTGCTAAAACCAGTAAGGTTGTCGCAATGTTAGAGAGCGATCGATCCGTATCGCCGAAT
>JANLUJ010000871.1:0-2125 GCA_031363425.1 Pirellula sp. | reverse complement strand
GATCGGCGACGAAGCTCAAAAGCAAATTGAGAGTCTCGGCGCGGATACCATCATGATTCGAACCGTAAAGCCACCGAGCGAAAAAATGTCGGCCACCGGCCTAACGCCCTATGGACTGACTCGTGAAGACTATGATTTGCTTACCTCCACGGTTCCAACGATCCGAAGTGCGTTACCGATACGCGAAATGCGTCGACAGTTTCAATTTAAGGATCGAAAACTCGATGGACGACTTGTTGGGTGTACGCCCGAATACTCTGAGGTAACACGGCTCAAAATAAGGTCGGGGCATTTCATCACCGATGCCGAAAACTTTGCCATGGACACGCATTGCGTCATCGCATCGAAGGTGGCCGATCGAATGTTTCCATACGAGGACCCGATCGGTCAGCGTATCTACATGCCGCAAAACAAGAATTTCTACTTGGTGGTCGGTGTCCTTGAGCCAAAGAGCGCTACGGCAGCCATTGGTGGATCGATGGCCGCACAGGATTTCTCCAACGATGTCTATATCCCAATCAAGACGCTTCAACAGCGAATTGGAGATGAGGTGAGGAGTTTTAGTGCGAGTTCGTCGGAAGGGGAAAGTATTGAATTGAATCAAATAACTCTTCGGGTGAGAGAGGTTTCCGATGTCAAAAGAACCGCAGAATTGGTCCAGGATGCACTTTCGGGACACGATAAAATGGAAGACGTAACAGTAGTGGTCCCGCTCGAATTGCTTGAGCAAGCCAGGACCACACGCGCCATGTTCATGGCATTCATGGGAATGATCGCAGCCATTTCGTTGTTGGTAGGCGGTATCGGAATCATGAACATCATGCTTGCGACGGTGACCGAACGCACCCGCGAAATCGGCATTAGGCGTGCATTAGGAGCCAAGAGACGCGATATCATTCGCCAGTTTTTGGTGGAGACCAGCGTGTTGAGTTTGGCCGGCGGCATTTCAGGAATCTTGTTTGGATTGCTTTGTGGACCAGCCGTCAATGGCGCAAGAATTCTGGCAAATTTATGGTTTGCCAAACAGATGGCGGGGCTCCCAGACGTTGTGCGAACCGTTCAACCGGCGATCGTTCCAGAAAGCATACCTGGGGCCTTCTTTATTTCCTTGGCCGTTGGATTGGTCTTTGGAATCTACCCTGCAATGAGGGCTGCTAAAATGAATCCAATCGAAGCACTTCGGCATGAATAAACAATCGTGGCGGATGCTGCCAGCATCCGAGCCGACGCTCAACAGAGCCGACGCTCTTCAGAGCCGACGCTAGCAGCGTCGGCCACGCCTATTTTCGTTTGATAACGCTGAATTGAGTCAATCGCATTGGAAGCCGTATCAAGGCATGAAGCACTCTCAATGCTGAAAAGGTAACGTTTCGTCCCAACTGACCCAATACGGAAGACGGCAAAGCCAAGGTTTGATGAATGTCGTGCACACCATGAGGCCAATCCTTGACCCGCTCAATCAATCGCTCATGCCACTGGCTGTTGTGAGGATAAGTGGATACCATTTGCAGCCATTCTGTTGGAATCCCTCTTTTTCCCAAAGTGATTCCCGCCAACGATCCCGCGATCACAGCGGGGCCGCTACAGTGTCCGCCAAGCAAGATCGTCCGTTCAACACTATTGCGATATCGACTCGAATGTCGTAGCCATGCGTAGATCCCAATGATCGACGCGGCAAATACATCTGGGGGGATTCCATTCTCCCAACCTAGTTGTCTAGCGACGACAGCCAACGATTGGTTTCTCGAGAGCGGATCGCGCAGACTCGAAAGCATTGATTTAAGTGTTGTTTCTTCCGTAACTTCGATCAATCGATTAAGTATTGCAGCGGAGTCAAAGTCATCCTTATCGGTCATCTGAGCAAGTTGCGCGGCAAATCCAATTAGCGTGCTCGCGTGAAGGACTCTCGAGTCCGAATGGGAAACAGCCGCACTCATTTGAAACCAGCTCGTCGCTGAATCCACGCAACCTTGCAGCATGATACTCATGACCAACGATCGGACTAGCGGATCGTCCCCCAATCCGATTGTCATCGAATCGTCAATTTTCCGTAAGCTAATTCGGCTGAAAAGTCTTCTCAAGTGAACGAAAGCATGTCGCAGAGGAAATGCACGCTGGTACCACG
>JANLUJ010000838.1:0-3593 GCA_031363425.1 Pirellula sp. | reverse complement strand
ATTCGAGCTCGCGCAGAAAAATTGATGGCCAACGAAGACTTGAGCTCTCACAACGAAGCCCGCGATAAATACCTGTTTCCTTTGATTGAGAGATTCCCTGGTAGCGATAGCGCTATATGGGCCGAAGAGCAACTCGATTCCATCGCTATGGAGAATGCCGAGGCTAGGATGCTGAGCAACCGAAGATTTGGACGAGAGCCATCCACCGAAGGGGAGCGCAAATACATCGAAGCCAATCGATTTGAGCAATTTGGTGACAGGGTTACGGCCCTGGAAAAGTACTATGGAATAGTCAGCCTTCTAAAAGGCGAGGAAAAAGAAAGGCCGTATGTCAATTTGGCTAGGCGGCAGATCGCAAAGATAGAGTCGAAGCCTCCGAGTAGTACCGAAGAACTGAGACGATTTCTCATGGAAAAACTGGACCAAGCAGAAAGAATGTATCAAAAAGGGGACGCGATCGGAGCCAAACAAATTTGGGATGGGATCATCAATCTCTATAATGGCAACAAAGAAATGCTACCCATCGTTGAAAAAGCCCAAGCAAGACTTGGTCAGATAAAAAGCTAGCGAGTATGTACACAGCAATGATTCGATTCTTCCATTCGTTACCATTGGCATTCCTGTTTGTTAGTGTGGCATTCACGGTCACAGCATTGACAGGCTGCGATCGGGCAGCGGTCAAGAAAGAAGACGCCAAGTCAGGTTCGAAGGACAGTCCAGTTGTTGGCGAAACCAGTAAACAAGCCAGGGGAATTCTCGAGGCCTGTGTTGGCAGGTACAAGAAACTCACGAGCTACGAGGACCTAGGAGCATTGACAATACGGATTCCTACCTTGGATCCATTGTCGCCAAAGGTCATTACCGAGCCGATGCGGATTGCGTTTGAATCTCCCAATAAGCTCGCCATTCAGGCCAGGAATCTGGAAGCAATGTGGTCAAGCAAAGCGAATACCTGGGAAGCAGTTGTCCGCAAAAATGATTTCAAGCCATTTGGGAAGCAACGACTAGTAAGGCCGCTGCCAGATACAATCGATCTGACTTGGTTGATTGTCGACAATTTAGGCGCTGTGTTGGACGATGCCATCATCGGCTCGCCGATTCAATTGCAATTGCTTTTTGATGAAAAGCCTCTTGCATACTTATTGGAGGCCGAAGTCGAGTTTAAGATCCTCGAGTCGAAAGAATTCGATTCGGCAAAATGCGATAGAGTTCAATGTAGTACGAAGGATATGAAATGGGTCTTTTGGATCGATCAGCAGACACGGTTTTTGCGGAAGTATGAAATGCCCAGTCAATGGATTGAGCTATTGGTTCCAGGTCTGCCACCCACGATTGATCTGTCGAAGGCCGAGTTGTGCGTGGAGTATGTTGGTGCCAAAGCCAACGAGAGCGTCGACTGGCGAGTTTGGCAAGTACCAAGTCAATCCGATGATATACCTGTTCGAAGACTTATCGCTGCTCCGCCTCGAAATACACCACCACTCATCGGCAAACAGCTCAACCAGTTTGATTTGATTGGAGCCGACGGCAAGAGGATACTTGATTCCGCTCAAAGAGCTCAATGGATAACCATCTTGTGCTGGGTGACCAACGACGAAATTGGCGAGAACTTCGTCAAGGTTCTGATGGGCATGCAGAATGAACTCGACAAACGCTCACTCAACAAAGCCCAGATTGTGCTTATCTCGCAAGCCAACCCGTCCGAGATGGTGGAATCGCTCAAGAAATGGAACTGTGCATTGCCCTTGGCAATCGATACGGAAAACCTAACTCGCAAGGTGTTCTCTATCCGAAGTCCAACGGCTGTCGTCGTCATCGACAAACAGGTACGGATCCAGCATTTCGATGAATACGGCTACTTGAACTTGGTTCCAAATGTTGTGGAAGATCTGCAACGCGGGGTGGATATTGCAAGTCGTCGATTGCTGCACGCAATCGAAGATGAAGAAAGATTTAACTCAAGACTACATCGTGCGATGGTGGATAAGTCACAAATCGAAACCCTGCCTCCGATCAAAGCGTTTGAGTTCACCTTCCATTCGATGAAGGACGCATGGCATGAGACTTTCAGCGAGACGATCATCGCAGCTAGTTGCGAGTCTTTCTATCCTCAAGTCGGCAAGTCGGAGGCATCGCTAGGACCCTTTGCCACAAATGCCAAGGCTCAGAGAGTTGCAACGGTTCTTGATGAACTCGGACATGTGTATGGTGTAGACAATACCGGTATCAAGAGTCGGATTGGAAGTATTCCGATCGATCAAGCGGACAATGCTATTCGAATTCATGTCTTGCCAGATCCTTGGAAGCATCGTTGGATTGCAATCGTGCCCGAGGGCTTGCCCAGATATTGGCTAATCGATTCATCCGCAAATCCTGACTCCGATCCAATTGAGGCCACACAGTTCGATTTTGGAAAAGACGAGTCGCCGGTCTCATTTGTTTGGACAATTGAGGACGGTCAGCCGAGTCTTGCTATTTCGACGAGTGCTTCTAAGCTAGTCGTTCTTGATCCACTAACGCAGAAAATTCGTACCGCGATGGTAGGTTCCGTTGCAGCGATTGTGCCAACGATCAATGATCGCGGTGAATGTCTCGGTTGGAATGTCATAGAAACCGGCGGCGAAATTGAGCAAATCGAGGGTCGATCTCAGGCGTCCAATTCGAGTGAGGATTCCAACAGTGCACTACGAAAAAAGCTAACTTTTGAGCCGCATACGGGTGCCTGGGCTTGGGGGCGAAATAGGAATGAAGGCATGTTACTTGGGATGGCCAAACTGCCTAGCGGTGAGGCCGGCACGATATTGCAATCGGCACTATTTGAACCAAGACTTAGGCATCCGCTGTCGGTACGCCCGGAACAATGCAAAATTCATTCGACCGCCACTTTACTCGATGGTTCGTTATATTGGCTTTCAACCGCTCCCAATCGTGTTTTGCATTTGCAAAAAGCGGATGGTTTGGTTGCAGATCAAATGTCCCTTGGTAAACGCATTGTGGGGGCCGGAATCTTTCCCGATGGAAGCAACGCACGAATTGTTTTGGTGGTCGACAACGAAGTGAACTGTTGGTCGATCTCGATCCCAAAAACGGAGACGCTGCCTAGCACTGATAAAGCCTCCACACAGACTGATCGAGAGGCCGTTAGTGCGTCGGAGCCCCCTCGTGCTTGAACAATCAGCGACTCGAAGCAAATTGCTTGAAAATTGCTTGCAAAACAGGATGATTGGCTACGTTTCGCTTTGGTTTTTGTGCAACCATTTGCACGCACAACAGCCGCTTGATTATTACGAAGCCGGTGCAAAACAAAACGCAATTTCGTCACTCGAAGGATGCCTCGACAAGGCTTCGCAAAGAGCATCGGTCGGTTCGGATGCTATCGATGCTGACATTATTTCGTCACTACGACTGTCAATCGACCTCAATCCAGCTGACCGTCACCGATTCCTATTGCCTCGACCCATTGCGATATCGAAGTTCAACGCGGAGCGCATTAGGAATTTGTTCGAAACCAAGGAAGGGTGGAACGATTTTCGAACCGCCTTCGAAATGTTGGTTGCCTTGACGGAAAAAGCGATCTCTACGTCGGAATCGAA
>JANLUJ010000783.1:0-13610 GCA_031363425.1 Pirellula sp. | reverse complement strand
CGACTTGCTCAACCCTGTGTCCTGCGGTGCAGCCGGTCCAGCCTTCTTGCTGGAGCAATTCGAACAACTGCAACAACGCAACATCCAGGTCTTTTGGGCGGGCGGCCAAGTCGACGACCCAGATCGATGGCCCGATGCCGTGGCGCTCCCGAGCAATGTACATTTGTTTTCGAAACGCCAACTCGAACCAGTCGTCTATCGCCGCAATGGTTTTGCGTTAGCTACGATTTTAGGGCGATCCAGCGACGGTCGCGAGTCGATTCGCGCCGCGGAGTTTCAACTGGAGGCCGACGATACTTATGTTATCGCGTTGGCACATGGAATCGCCGATCGCGATTCATTGCTTAGCCAACGCATCGATTATTGGGCATTGGGTGGTAATCATCAGCGACAAACACTGCATGGTGAAGCTCCGCACATGCGTATCTGCGGAACGCCTCAAGGCCGTTCTTTTTCCGAAGATGGCTCACACGGATATTGGACCGTTGAAGTGGACGGAAACCACGATGCACAAATTACTGCCCAGGATGTCGACGTTTTTCGATACGTTACGCAAACATTGGATACCGAGGATCTAGCGCTCGGTCGCGACGTCCGCCAGCTGATGACCAAGCGCGTATCGCGACTGCAATCGGAGAATGGCACGCGGCATCTGATTGTGAACTGGCGGATCGAAATGGATTTGGAAAACGCTTCGCAGGTCGGTCCGGCCGCACTGGAAGAAATACTATCGTGGCTTAGACGCGAGTATGGACACGGATCGTGCTCGGTTTGGTCGACTGACATTGAAGTCATTTCGCCCAAGGAATTCCCTAAGAAGTGGCAAGAAGAAGAAACAATCCTCGGTGACTTTTTGAGAACATGTTCCGATAGCCGCAAGAGTCTTGGCAAAAACGTCAATCTTAAGACGCTAGTCGAAAGCGAGACGCCAGGCAACCCAGCTTGGCAATCGCTGCTAGTCAATGAGGACGCGAACACCGTCACTGGCATGCTCGACCGTGCTACATTATTAGGGGTTGATCTCCTTCGTGGTCACAAGATCGATCTGCTGGCATCCACAAGAAAATTTGGAGGTACCAAAGCATGAAGGTACGCGACATTCAGATAGATGGCTTTGGTGTTTGGTCTGGACTTTCCGTCGATTCGTTGCCCGATGGTATGACGGTTTTTTACGGCCCCAACGAAGCTGGCAAAACGACATTGATGCAGTTCTTGCGTACGATGCTATATGGCTTCACGGCAGAACGTAGACAACGGTATTTGCCCCCCGTGTTCCCGGGCAAGCCTGGTGGTGCGATGCGAGTCAGTGGTCCCGGTGGAGGCTACGAAATCGCACGACGAGCCACATTGAATGACCCAAGTATCGTCGGTCAGTTGACAGTCACTAGCAGCGATGGTGTAACACAAGGCCAACACCGACTGACTTCTTTGCTCGGGAGCGTCGACGAATCGATCTTTACGAATGTTTTTGCCATCGGTCTGCGCGAGTTGCAAGAGCTAAGCACCTTGGATGATACGGCTGCAGCGGACGAACTGTACAAACTATCGAGCGGCCTGGATCGCGTGTCGTTGGTAGACGTAATGCGTCAACTCAAAACAGCCCGAGGGCAGATCGTATCGACATCGGCAGACGTCGGTCAAATGTCGACCATGCTCGCTAAGCGTGAAAAACTCCGTGACGAATTGGAGCAACATACAGCGCGTGGACGACGATGGGGAGAGCTAGCTGCCCACCGCAAGAACCAGCAGACCGAAATCGAGGAACTGCGTCAACGAAGCGAGCAGTGGGAGCTGGAGGCACGAGCCGTTGAGACCGCCTTGCAGGTACGCGAGCCATGGGTGCAGAGAGACAACATTCGAAACCGACTGAAAGCCCTAAACGCCCGTGTGGATTTGCCGGAGAATGCAGTCGAAAAACTTCGGGAAATTCAAGAACAGATCGAAGACAAACGCCGACAAGTCCAAACGGTAAAAGAAGAGCGCAAGCAGATTCGACAGCGGGCTGGCGATATGCCAGTAAGCAAGGGAATACTCTCCCTTGCTGGGAAAATCGAGGCCGCAGGCGAACAAGGGCCTTGGATCATTTCGCTTCAAAAGCAAATCCAGCGTCTCGAAACGGACTACCAACAAACACAAGAGCAACTCGTAGAAGATGCCAAGCGACTGGGACTTAGCGAACACGATCAAGAAGCTTTGCTCAAAGACAAGCGTTTAGCCAATATGCCCGATTTGTCACGGCAAGCTATCAGTCAACTTGCGGGCCCGGCCCGCGACGTTCGTACTCATCAAGTGCGGCTAAAGCAAGCCAAAGAGCAAGGGCTTAACGACAAAAAAGAGGCCGATCGGCTTGCAGCGGAAATCAACGGTTTCCTTGCGGTTCGGAATGAAAAAGATCTTCAAAAAGCCCACAAAAAATCCAATGAACTGTTGCTTTCGTTGCGTAAGAGCCAAAACCTGGAGGAGCGATTAGATAAGCTTGTATTGCACAAACGAGAGATCGAAGAAGATGCAGTCAGCATGGAGAGCGAAGAGGGCTTGCCGGTCGATCATGTGTTTCGGCTTGCACCACCGTTTATCCTTGGATCCATCATGCTGGTCCTTGGACTTGGCAAGTTCTTGCACTGGCAATGGACGAATTCCACGCCCTTAAAGTCGGTATCGCATTTTGCGCTTACGGCAACTGAAAAATTGGTGAACGCAACCAAAGAAGAATCCGCTGCGAGAGCAGAGCAAACCACTGGTTTGCTGCTTTTCTTGCTGGGTACAGCCGTATTGATAGGGACTTACTATTTTTGGAAGCGACTTGAGGACGGATCCAGCGAGGATTTGAAGGATTGTGACTCGCAGCTCGAAGCCCTCACTGTCCAAGTCCGCAAGACCGAGGCGGAACGCGAGGAACTGATGAAGATTCTTCCAGAACATGGTGGCTCATTGGAACAGCGGATCCGCGAAGCAGAGCACGATGTCGCTCAATGCGAAAGTTTTTTGCCCGTTTTTCATAATTTGCAGGCAGCCAAGCAACGATACAAAACAGTGCGACAGCACGGCATGGATGCAGCCAATGGCCTCAAGTCTGCTCGTAATCAATGGAAAAAGACCCTTGGTCAACTAGGTTTGGCCGATTCGCTTTCCCCAAAGAGCATTCGCGTACTGGCCGAGGGATATGAGTCGCTTTTACAGACTCGTCGCCGCTTGAAGGCGCATGAGGATGAACTGGATCAACGCAAGTTGGAACTGTCAACAGGCTTGCAGCGGATCGAAGCGCTATCGCTCCAACTGAAAGTGGCAGTCGACGACTCCAATCACGAGTACAAGGATCCCGCGGCACGAATGCTGCTGGACCGAGTCGAGCAGTCGCGCGATAATTCTCAGGGAAATGCAAACAAGAATTCGGAACGCGATCGCCGCGATTTACGTGACAGTGGAGCTAAACGTGAGCAACGTGATCAACGCAACCGAGATGAACAAGTTGCTTTGAGAGCGGCAGCCGCAACCAACCTAACCAAAGATGGAGTCACGGATGGACCGCTTCTGAAACTTCAGGAACTGTCCAATACGCTAGCGCAGCACCAGCAGTACATCACCCTCCGCCGTCAGTTGCGGACGGAAGATGAAGAGTTATCGAAGAAGCAGAAGTCGCTGCAGCGATTGATGGATCGTTGGATACGTGCTCGACAAACGCACCTGGCCGACCTTGGGGTTGAAAATCAACAACAACTCGAAGACCAGCTATCGCTCAAACATCAGTTCTTGAAACTAAAGCAAGAAATTGCAGATCTGGATTCAAGGATCAGCGCAATCATTGGTGGACATGTTCCTTACGAGTCGATCGCTCGATTGCTTGAGAACGCGCCAGCCGGCGAGCTAGAAAAGCGGTGGGAAACGCTCGGACAACGAGGCCAACAAGCAGACGAACGCGTATCGCAATTGCTGCAACGTCAGGGCGAGACCGCGCAAGAAATGAAGAGCCTGGCCGCCGATCGTCGTCTTGCCGAAGTTAAGCTTGAATTGGCTTGTTTGGAAAAACAACTAGCTGCTTGTGCTGAACATTGGCGAACACTTGGTGCAACCACATGCATGCTGGAAAAAGTGTGCGAGGTATACGAAACGGAAAGACAACCCGAGACCTTACGGGAAGCCTCTGCCTTCCTTAAGCAGTTGACCGACGGCAAGTATGTTCGCGTATGGACGCCGCTCGGAAAAAATGCGTTGAGGATCGACAATGAAAAGAACCAGAGTTTACCGCTCGAGGTGCTAAGTCGCGGTACACGTGAAGCGGTCTTCATCGCGTTGCGTTTGTCGCTGGCGGCGGCTTATTCGCGACGTGGTGTAACTCTACCACTAGTGCTGGATGACGTCTTAGTCAATTTTGATTCCATTCGAGCAACGCATGCAGCAAAAGTCTTGCGAGACTTTGCTTCGCTTGGCCATCAAGTGATTATGTTTACATGCCACGAACATATCATGCGCATTTTCCATAACATTGGCGTTCAAGTGCGAGTACTGCCTGCGCAAGGTCAGACTGGTGACGCCCGAATTTACCAACCCCATGATGTGCCTGTGCAAAAGGTTGTACTTCGGGCTCCTGAGGTAGTGGTGGAGAAACCTATTTTCGTTGCTCCCGTACCGATGCTTCCGAAAGTGGTGGAACCACCCTTTGTCGAACGCATGCCGCTGGCACCCATTGAATTGCCGCCGGCTCCATTGATACCGCCACCTGTAGAGCCAATGATGCCAGCGATGGAAGCAATCGAGCTTCCATCGTCACCCAGAGTGGAGCGAATCGTCCGAAAGCCGCGAAAGCAGCCCTCTCCAGAACGGCTCAAGCCGGTGGAGCGTGAACCTGTCGGCATCGACCGACTATGGTATGACTATGATGAAGAACCAGTCGAAGAAATGGCAAAGCGACTTTGGAACGAAATAGACCAAATGGATCTACCGCTTGTAGGCGAACCACACGACCTATGGTGGAGCACTGCCAAAGGAAATGCTGAGTAGAACTGTCGAGAGTAGAACAGTTGTCCCAACTGTTCAGAAGTGAGTACAATATCTGCCCCGACCACAGGTCCGTTTTTGGTAAACAAAAAACAGAACTGAAATAGGAACGCAGGGCGGGAACAGTTGAGACAACTGTTCTACTCTGACAAGCCCCGGTGGGCCATGCTACGTTAATATCCGCTCGGCCAAGAGGGCCATGCTGTTATGCAAACCAAGAACTACGATGCACAACATGAACACTGTTTGGCAGTTTGCAACCGCCTCTAATATTCGCTTTGGTCGCGGTTGCTGCATGTTGTTACCGGATGAATTGCTACGTCTCAAGGTTGCCGCACCACTTGTTGTGACCGACAAAACCATTGCAAGCTTGCCTCAGGTTGCAAAGCTACTGCAGTGTTTACGTGAGTCCAGCATTCACGCACATGTCTTCGATGGTTGCATTGCAGAACCGCCCATTGCGACGGCGGAAGCGGCAATTGCTATGGGGCTATCCTGTAGTGCAGACGCAGTTATTGCCATAGGGGGCGGAAGCAATTTGGATATTGGCAAGATTGTGGCAATGGTTCTACGACACGGTGGCACCCCGCGAGACTACTTTGGTTTCGACCTGGTTCCTGGACCAATCTTGCCTATGTTCGCATTGCCAACGACTGCCGGGACGGGGAGCGAAGTCTCGCATGCGGCGGTTCTGACCGACACGGCTGCGCAGAACAAAGTCAGCACTCTCAGTCGGTGGCTTCGCCCTGCTGTGGCGATTGTCGATCCTGCACTAACGGATTCCTGTCCGCCCAAAGTAACCGCCGATAGCGGTATTGACGCTTTGGTTCATGCAATTGAGGCGGTCACGAATAGGGACTTTAGCAAGATGACGGGCGTCGATCCGCAAGCCAAAGCCTACGAAGGGGGTTACTCGTTAACCCGGCTTATGGGAGGCGAAGCAATTCGACTAATCGGCCTGTTTCTGGTTCGAGCTTTTGAAAACCCGAACGATACCGAAGCTCGAGACGGTATGGCATTGGCAGCAATGCTGGCTGGAATGGCATTCTCCAACAGCGGTGTCGCTCTGGTTCACGCTCTTGAGTATCCCATCGGCGGATTGACCCATTGCAGTCATGGGGAGGGAAATGGATTGTTGTTGCCGCACGTGATGCGATTCAATTTGCCTGATTGCGTCGATGCAATGGCCGAAGTATCCCGCTGGTTAGGAGTCGATACGAGCGGTCTATCTAGTATCGATGCAGCAGAATCTGCGATCGATACTGTTGTCCAGCTCCAACACTCGGTTTCCATTCGAACACGGTTAACGGATCTTGGTCTTAAGAGGGAGCAAATACCTTGGGTTGCGGCGCAAGCGTTTAAGATCAAACGACTTATGGACGTGAATCCGCGTCGACCGACGGAAATGAATTTGGTGGAAATTCTGGAGAAAGCTTTTTAGGCACTGCCGTTTCGGCTGGCCGATCTGCCGAGCCGAATCCGTTCTTTGCAATCTTCAACCGAGCGAAAACACAGGGAGCATCGCGATGCGTCTGAAGATGTCGAATTTGCCAAGCCTCCGCAAGACCCGGTGAGCCCGCGTCTTCCAAATATCACTCCGAAAGCCATGCCAATGACAACCATCAGGAAGACACCCAACGAAAGTCCGAACACAATCAACCACGCTAACCAACTCATGTTACACCTATTCCGCAATGCTTAGTTGTTTGCAGACCTCGGGAAATAGCTCTGAAAATCGAGTCGAAAAAGTTGACGGAAACCGACCACCTTTCCTTTGCATCAAAAGAACTGCCCAGTTTTTTGACTCGGCCAATTCTAGTCCTCGTTCTGGTCCCATCGCCATCATGCAGGTAGCGATGCCGTCGGCTAACTTGCAGTTGTCTGCAACCGCAGATGCAGACGCAAGCTGATGTACAACAGGTCGCCCAGTTGACGGATCAATCGTATGCGAAAACCGTTGACCATCAGACTCAAAGAAATTGCGATAGTCACCACTGGTTGCAATCCCAGCATTCGACAATCCAAGGGCGGTTTGAATCGATCGTTGAAAATCGAGCGGTGCTTCGATACCCACTCGCCATGGTTGGCCATCGGCACGATTTCCTTTCGCGACGATCTCCCCACCGATTTCAACAAAGTAGTTGGAGATTCCATTTGCGAAGATCACTGCCCCTACTCGATCTGCGCCATGCCCCTTGGCAATCGCCGAAAGATCGACTCGCAAACCTACATTGGCTTTCTTAAGTGCTGGTGGATCGAGCCTGACCGACAATTGCTTGTAACCTACCAATTTTCTTGCCGTCTCCAGTTCTTCGTTGGTCGGAATCACGTTGCTCCGTTTGCTAGGACCAAATCCCCAGAGGTTGACCAACGGTCCCACGGTTACATCAAACGCTCCATCTGAAGCCTCAGATAATTGCAGCGACAATTCGACTACCTCTGCGGTTTCCTTGGATACGGAAAACCAATCGGACGAACTCGAATCATTAAAGCGTGTGATCTCGGAGTCCTTGATATAAGTCGACATTTGCTGATTGACACGAATGAGTTCGTCGTCAAGTAAGCGGTGCAACTCCAGTTTCGTACGGCCACCTGATTTCGTCCTGTACCGAATCGTGTAGGTCGTCCCCATCGTCTGTCCATGCAATGATTCCAGCACTTGGAATTGTTCGGTTTGGCCGCACCCGGTCTGGCAAGCAACGCACAGAATCCAACAGACACATTTCGCGATCGCCACAGAGCGTGAAATCCATTGGGAGCCAGTCAGGTGAAACATAGATTTGCCGTTGCAATGCGAACGAAACCAACAGGGGAAAGTACTTTAGATAGCGTCAACCTCCGAAATCGTCATACGCGATGTTACTTTGCGGCACTCCGAGTTCATCGAGCATCTTGAATACGGCGGCGTTCATCATTGGCGGACCGCAAAGATAGTATTCAATATCCTCTGGTGCAGGATGGCATTTAAGGTAGTTTTGTAAAACAACTTGGTGGATGAATCCGACATAGCCGGTCCAATTGTCTTCCGGCTTCGGTTCGGACAGTGCGACGTGGAATTGAAAGTTCGGAAATTCCTTTTCGATACTTCGAAAATGGTCGATGTAAAACAACTCTCGTAGGCTTCGACCACCGTACCAATACGAAACTTTTCGTTTGGTCTTTCGATTTCGAAACAACTCAAAGATATGGCTGCGTAAGGGTGCCATTCCGGCTCCGCCCCCTATGTAAACCATCTCGTTCTCTGTGTCTTTGATAAAAAACTCTCCGTAAGGTCCAGAGATTGTGACCTTGTCACCAGGTTTTAGGCTGAATGTATACGAACTAACTTTGCCAGGTGGAGTTCCCTCGGGGGCACGTGGAGGTGGCGATGCCACACGTATGTTGAGCATGATAATCCCGGTTTCGCCTGGATAATTAGCCATTGAATACGCGCGGTAAACCGGCTCATCAACCACCGAAGCGTACCGCCATATCTTGAACTTGTCCCAATCCTCCCGAAACTGCGCCTCGACATCAAAGTCCTTGTATTGAACCGAATGAGGGGGCACTTCGATTTGGATGTATCCACCGGATTTGAAGCCTACCGCTTCCCCCTCGGGCAGCTCCAAAACCAATTCCTTGATAAACGTTGCAACGTTGTGATTCGAGCGAACGGTGCATACCCATTTCTTGGTCTCTAGAACTTCATGTGGAACCTCTATCTTCATGTCTTGTTTGACCGCGACCTGGCAGCTCAAGCGATATCCCTCACGCGCCTTCGTGTTACTGATGTGTGTTCGCTCCGTGGCCAGAATCTCTCCGCCTCCAGCTACGATTCGCACTTTGCACTGAGCGCATGTCCCTCCACCACCGCATGCGCTCGATACAAATATTCCATGGTTAGCCAGGCATCCAAGGAGCTTGCCGCCGGCGGGAACCACGAGTGTCTTGCTATCGTTGACAACAATTTTTATGTCGCCAGCCGACACCAATAACCTTTTTGCTGCCAGGATAACAATGACCAGTGACAGCACTACCGCAGTGAAGAAAAAGACACCGATGAAAACCAAACTAACACCATTCATAGCTGTCCATTCCGCTCGAAAAAGAGCTCAGAGTTGAATGCCCGAGAACGCCATAAACGCCATCGCGATCAGTCCGACCGTGATGAAGGTGATCCCTAGCCCACGCAGTCCGATAGGAATATTGCTATATCGCAACTTTTCCCGAACAGCGGCCAAAGCAATGATCGCTAACGCCCAACCGAGACCGGATCCAAATCCATAGACGACACTTTCTCCGAGATCGTAACCCCGCTGGTCCATAAACAACGAGCCTGCCAAGATCGCGCAGTTGACGGTGATCAAGGGGAGGAAAATCCCAAGCGCGCTGTACAAAGCAGGAAAGAATCGATCGAGCACTAGTTCCAGAATTTGAACGATCGCAGCAATCACCCCGATGTAACTGATAAAGCCTAGAAAACTCAAATCGACCGTCCCAAAACTTGGGCCCAATGTTTTCGCGAGCGCACCCTCGGAAAGCAAGAACTGATAGAGCAAATTATTCGCGGGCACGGTAACCGCCTGCACGACCGTTACTGCAATTCCTAGGCCGATGGCCGTTTTTAGATTTTTCGAGATGGCAATGAAGGTGCACATACCAAGAAAGAAGGCGAGCGCCATGTTCTCAATGAAGACGCACTTCAGGAATAGACTTAAATAATGCTCGAAACTGTGAAGTGTCATTGGTCTTAAGCCTCCTCAACTTGATCGGGTTTGAACGTTCGTACAATCCAAATCAGGATTCCGATAAGGAAAAATGCACTAGGCGATAATAGCAACAGTCCATTTGGAGTGTACCAGCCACCATCGGTGACCTTTGACAAGACAGGGAAACCAAATAGGGAGCCCGACCCAAATAGCTCGCGAAAGGAAGCCACCAGCATTAGGACAGCGCTGTAACCGAGTCCATTGCCGATCCCATCGAGGAAACTCATCCATGCGGTATTTTTCATAGCAAAGCCCTCCGCTCGTCCCATCACAATGCAGTTGGTAATGATCAAACCAACGAAGACACTCATGGTCTTGCTGATCTGAAAAAAATAGGCCTTGAGAATTTGATCCACGACGATCACCAAGGATGCGATAACAACCATCTGAACGATCATGCGAATACTGCTTGGGATATAGTTTCGCAATGCAGCGATCGCCGCACTCGAGAATGCGGTCACCAACGTCACCGCGATGCTCATGACTAGCGCCGAAGAGAGCTGGGTCGTCACCGCCAACGACGAACAAACACCGAGCACTTGGAAGGTGATTGGATTGCTGTTGACGATGGGATCAAAAAGTACCTTTTTAGGGGATGGTGCTAACATTAGGATCACCTTTCTGAGCAGCCAATTTCTCAAGATATGGACCGAATGCGTCACTGCTAAACCAATACTTGACCATGCTGTCGACACCGCGACTGGTGATCGAGGCCCCCGAAAGCCCGTCCACCATGAAGGGCTCGTTTTCCGGAGTGGGACTCCCTTTTGCAACGCCAACTGCTAACGTGGCATCGGTCGGTTTGCCTCTCCAAACTTGTTTGCCATGCCATTGTTTTTTCCATTTGGGGTTCTCGACCTCTCCGCCCAAACCAGGAGTTTCGCCATGCTCGTAGTAGGTCAACCCATTGATGGTTTTGAGGTCGCTGTTCAATGCGACAAAGCCATACATGGTTGACCATAGCCCCTTTCCATAAATCGGAAGGACCACTTGTTCCAACTTACCCTGCTTGTCTTTCACCAAGTAGACCCATGTATACTTTTCGCGTTTTTCGAACCCAATTTGAAACTTGCTCGCATCGATCGAAACGTTCATCAATTCATCTTTGGCGGCTTTGCGTTCATCGAAAGAGTCACTCGCTATCGCCCTGTCTGTCACGTATTCACCGGTCTGGAGATCAACCACCCTGGGTTCAATTGTCCCGTTCGTGAACATGTTGGTGATATCCTTTGCGTTAACCTCTCCCGATTTCTTGGCCAGGCCTGCTGCTTCGACAATATTCCTCTGTCGATCCAGCAATTTGTTTTTTCCTTGAACGTCCTTCAAAGCCACCGCCGCGGTGCTAACCAGCAACGAGCAAACAATGCAAAGCACCAGCGTTACGACAAATGTATTGGTAATCGAATCACGTTGCACAGGAAGCATGACGAGCGGCCCTCCGCTTGATGTTGGCTTGGATGACGCAGTAGTCAATGAACGGGGCAAACACATTGCCGAACAAAATTGCCAGCATAATGCCCTCGGGAAAGGCTGGATTGACAACCCGAATTAGAATCGTCATTGCACCAATCATGAACCCATAGATCCATTTGCCTGTCTCCGTCATTGAGGCACTCACTGGGTCGGTCGCCATAAAGACGGTCCCGAATGCAAATCCGCCAATCACGAAATGCCACCAGGGTGGGACGTTGAACATCGAGTTGGTCTGGCTCCCCAAAAAATAGAACAAGGAGGACAGTGAAAGGGCACCCAAGCAAACTCCACTCATGATCCGCCATGAACCAATCCGAGTTGCTATCAAGATGAAGGCTCCCATCAAACAGGCCAGGGTGCTCGTTTCGCCAATCGAGCCAGGGATCGTTCCAAAGAACGAGTCGGCCCATGTTAAACTCCGCTCCCCGCTCGTGGTCATAACGTGTGCCAACGAGTCGATCGTGTTGGGATACTTTGCCATATCCGTCGACGCCAATTGCCCCAGAGCAGTTGCTCCAGAAAAGCCATCGATCTTTCCTTCACTGGCAATGTACTTTGACGCAATCCAAACTCGGTCGCCGGTGATTTGCGCGGAATAAGCAAAGTACAAAAAGCAGCGAGCAGTAAGGGCCGGATTGAGGAAATTCCGTCCTGTACCACCAAAGATCTCCTTCCCAATAACGATGCCGAACGCAATCCCGATCGCCACTTGCCACAATGGGATATCGGGAGGCAGGGTAAGCGGAAACAACAATCCGGTTACGAGAAAGCCCTCGTTGATTTCGTGCTTGCGAACGATGCTGAAGATGACTTCACAGATGCCGCCGACAGTCATACAAACCAGATAAATGGGCAAAAAATACATGGCACCAAGTAGGAAACAGTCGATGACGCTTTTCGGGTTGTGCTCCAAACCCATCGCCGAATGGAATGCATGATGCCAATCGAAATATGGCTCCATCTTCATAGCGGTCAGGGATTGAATCGCTAGGTTGGCTTGGTAACCCACGTTCCACATGCCGAACAATGTGCAAGGAACTAGGGAAACAACGACCATGATCATCATGCGCTTTAGGTCGAGCGCATCGCGAACATGGGTCAGTCCTTTGGTGACACTTCCCGGGGTATAGAGAAAAGTATCTCCGGCTTCATAGAGTGGATATAGCTTTTCAAGCCGTCCTCCCTTGTCAAAAAGCGGATGTACTCGATCAAGCATATTGCGAAGGATCTTCATCGGTGTGCTATCCCTCTTTCTCAATGGTATTCAAATTGTCTCGCAAGATACTGCCGTACTCGTATTTGCCCGGACACACAAAGGTACACAAGGCAAGATCTTCTTCATCCAATTCGAGGCAGCCCAATTCCTGAGCCCTCTCGGTATCTCGCGAAATCAGCGCGCGTAAAAGCAGGGTAGGCAAAATATCCAAAGGCATCACTCGCTCGTAGGAACCGATGGGGACCATCGCCCGTTCACTGCCCTCAGTACTCGTCGTGAAAGAGAACTGCTTCTGGGCCGACCAAGCGGCGGCGAACGCCCTTGTTAGAGAGAATTTATTGAAGCCTGGCATTTGCCAACCCAACAATTCACGTTGATTGCCCTCGGCTAGGCATGATACCTGGAGATGATAGCGCCCAAGATAGTCAACCTTATCCTCCATTTGGCGTCCACACAGAATCGAACCAGATACAATGCGATTGTCTGACCCCTTCAGTTCATTGCTAGCGAGTTCCAACAATGAGGCGCCGAGGCGTGATTCGATCAATCGCGGCTTGGTCACAACCGGACCGGCCAGTGCAATCACACGCGTCGGGTCAAGCCTGCCTCGAGCGAACGCTCGACCGATCGCAATCACATCCTGATAGTCGAGATGCCAGTTGACGCGATTGAGCGAAACCGGCCTCAAAAAATGCATATGAGTTCCTACCAAACCGGACGGGTGTGGGCCAGCGAATTCAGCCAGCCGAACCTTTGGTAAGTCCTCGCCTGGAGTCTCCGTTCCCGATGCGCGGCACACGAAGATGGATCCTTCGACCAATCGAGAAATAGCCGATAGACCAGCCACAAAATCATCCTTCGCGTCTTGAATGACCAAGCTAGGTTGAACGGCCAATGGATTGGTATCCATCGCGTTCACAAAGATTGCCGTCGGGACAGACTTGGGCGAAGGGACCCGACTGAAGGGTCGTGTTCGAAAGGCTGGCCAAAGCCCGATAGATACGATGCGTTCCACAATTTCTTCGCGGTTCATCTCCGCAATCCTTGTTGCCCCAACCACCGGGAGCTCACAAACCGCTTCCTTGTCTGCGATATCGATGACGATTGAAAGCAATCGGCGCTTTTCACCTCGGTGAATGGCACGAACCCTTCCGCCAGCCGGTGAGGCGAAAACGACC
>JANLUJ010000740.1:0-2337 GCA_031363425.1 Pirellula sp. | reverse complement strand
ATTGCCCCAGCTCTCTTGATATCATTCCAATTCCAGCCTAGATGCCACTTGCCTATACAAGCCGTCCGGTAGTCTTTGGCTTTGAGCATTTCGGCGATGGTCAGTTCTGAATCCAAGGCTGGTGGATCAAACGAGTTAACAATCGAATGAAATTTCCGCCAATGGAATCGACCCGTTAGCATGGCATAGCGACTAGGCGTACAAACTCCCGAAGAACTATGGCCATCCGTAAACCTCATTCCCGATTTTGCGAGCTGATCAAGATTGTGAGTCGGTATCTTGGACTCAAGATTCTGAACTCCAAGATCGCCATATCCCATGTCGTCCGCATAAAGGATCACGATGTTTGGTCGATTTGCATCCCCATTGCAATCGGCTCGAGTTTCGTGCCAAATGAATAGAACCAAGGTGAACAAGTAAATCTGGTTTCGCATCCAGTAGTCTCCCAAATCGCGACAGCGAGTTCCAATTTGTTTAACCCAGAGCCGTTGGCGACGGCCGTCCTGAAGTTAATGTACAGCATCCCAGCGTAGGCATGGGGCGTTGAATTTAGGCCACTCTTGTCAAGCTTGGCAAGAGGGCCTTTGCTGTGGATCAGTTATGCCAAAAGGAACGAAGAAGGCGAAAAGATAAGCAAGCCAACGCGAGATTCTTTTCGGCTCCAAAAATCGCCGGGGACAGCCACAAAAAAGGGCCACGCGTTTTGCATGGCCCTTTCGTTAAATGACTTCGTCGCTCAAAATCAAAGCGAACGGTTACTCGTCGTTGACTTCAGCATCCGATACGGGTGGCGGCGGTGCGGATTCGGCACCTGTCTGTGGACGAGGCGCGTCTGCCAGCAATGGGAAACTCTGTTCTGCTGCCGCGGTACCACGATTCACCAGATCCTCCAATGCTTCCTTGCGGTAGCTGACCTCGGAGTCTTGGAAGACGCGGAATCCGGTCCCCGCTGGAATCAAGTGCCCTAAGATCACGTTTTCCTTGAGACCAACCAGCCTGTCGACCTTGCCTGCCAATGCAGCTTCTGTAAGGACCTTAGTGGTTTCTTGGAAGCTAGCTGCCGAGATGAAGCTGTTGCTTTGCACGGCTGCCTTGGTGATACCAAGCAACTGAACTTCGCCGTGTGCTGGCTTTGGCTTCTTTCCCTTCGCGGCCTTGCCACCCAACGCTTCGCATTGCGCATTAGAGGTCTCAAACGCTTCCTTAGGCACAATCGCTCCGAGGGCGAATTCGGTGTCACCTGGATCAGAGATCTTCAAGCACTTAGCGAGTTGATCATTGTGCCGCTTGAATTCGAAACGGTCCATTACCAAACCGGAAAGCAAGTTTGTATCGCCAGCGTTGGTGATCTTAATCTTACGCAACATACGTGCGATGATGATTTCGATGTGCTTGTCGCTGATTTCAACGCGTTGCAGGCGATAGACCTGCTGTACTTCGTGCACGAGATACTGCTGAACAGCTTCTTCACCGCTAACTCGCAAGATATCGTGAGGTACAAGTGGTCCTTCGACTAGCGCTTGGCCAGCCTTCACCGTGTCACCCGAGGTGACCATGAATCGCTTGCCTGGTGGAACCAAGTGTTCGGTTTCTTCACCGCTTTCGCTGCGAACGACAATCGATCGCTTGCCTCGCTTGCGATCCTTCGAAATCTCAACGATACCATCGAGTTCCGCCACAACGGCTGGGTCCTTTGGCTTTCGAGCTTCGAAGATTTCGGTAACACGTGGCAGCCCCCCGGTGATGTCGCGAACGCCTGTTGCTTCGCGTGGCATCTCAGCCAATTCGGTACCCGCATTGACCAGCTTGCCTTCCGTGCAATTGATAACTGCTTTGTCGGGCAGATAGTGCACGTCAAGTGCTTTGCCGTCGGCATCTTCGATTACGATTTGCGGATGGAATTTACCACGTGCATCCATGATGCGTCGTCGAATGTTACCGCTCGGATCCTTTTCCAACTTAAGCGTTTCACCTTCGATGATATCGACGAAGGAAACTTTACCACCAGCTGTCGAGAAGATCGGAATCTTGTGCGGATTCCATTCGCAAAGCTGTTGCCCCTTGACGATCTCTTGATCCTCTTTCACGCTCAGTCGCGCACCGGATGGAACGTCGTAGCGTTCGATTTCTCGTCCGCGCGCGTCGACCAAAGCGATCTCGCAGTTTCGAGTGAGTACCACATCGTGGCCATCGTCGTTGGTAACCAACCGCATTTTCATATCCAGCAACATGGCATCACGCGCAAGCCCGGTTCGGCGAGCAGCGCCGCGAGTCGCGCCGCAGGCGCGCGCAGCACGCCCTGGCTCTCAGGCAAAGGCCGCAAACAGCTCCTCGAAC
>JANLUJ010000732.1:0-20182 GCA_031363425.1 Pirellula sp. | reverse complement strand
ATCGCCGCCGTTTGCCAATTCGATGACCATTGTATTCTGCAGCGGACTTTGAAGCTTTAACTTATGACCGGTCAAGGCATAGGTCTCGGTCGGAGTCGATGCGATGGCGATCTTTCCAATCCGGAGTGCCTGAACAACTATGTCGGTCTCTTGCCGTTCATGCAGGATGACTTGTTCGCGTGCAGATTCAACATTCTTAGCTGCAACCTCGATCGCTTCTACCAACTTGAGCCGCAAATAGGGAATGTAGCTCTCATCCGCGTCTGTTCCCAAGCAACCCATTGCGGCGGGAGCCGAATGCGCATGCGTCGCAGATAGGAGCATGCGGTCCATTCGGATTCCAGTTCTTTGGGATGCCATCGCTTTCACCTCGTCAAGAAACGATCGCTGCAGCATACAGCTATCGACAATAACCAACGCAATGCGTTCTCCTTCATCTTCCATGACGATGGCCCGAGCATGAATGGGGGTCGTAACGGCATTGGCTGAACTGCTGGTCATTCCTCCGTTGATGAATACGGGAAAGGAATGAGGTGTGATATCGATTGCTGCTGCACCCGCCCGAAACTCAGCCAAGGCTTCGACGTGTCCCAACATCTGGACGAGTATCCACGCTAATAAAATGAATGACAATCTTGGCATCGTTCAATCCGTTGCAGCGGGTTTCTTGGTTGTCGCGGCCACATTGTCGGCAAGCGTGCCTAGTTCATTCCAAAATGTGACGTACTTGTTTCTATCTTTGATATAGTGTTCATCGAAAACCGCCTTACGAAGCTCCTCGCGCTGTTCTACGAATTTAGAGAAGTCACGTGGATCGTCGGGGCGAAAAACAGGACACGGACGGTCGTAAACGATGGCTGCGCCCTTTTCGCCCTGGGTGTGAAAGCGAGATAGCCCAATGACTCTGTCGGCAACATAGATGGCTTCGTTTAGTTCGTGGGTTACCATCAGAATGGTATACTCGGGACGACGCCCTTCCTGCTTTGCGATAAGATTCTCTTGATAGAACTTCAAGAGCATCACTTGCAAATCTTCTCGCATAGCTTCGTCGAGCGCCCCAAAGGGCTCGTCGAGCAACACAATCTTGGGTCGCATTATAAAAGCTTGAGCGACCGCAACTCGTTGCTTCATGCCACCGGACATTTCACTTGGATATTTGCCGCAAGCATTGGATAGACCAACGCGGCGCAAAAACTCGAGGGATTTTTCGAGGTGGACTCTGCGCTTGGCAAAGTATTTTCTCGTTGCAAAAAAACGCATCCACATCGAGGTCTCGTCCATCTTCAGCCCAAAGCTCACGTTTTTTTCAGCGGACAAAAAATCATAGAGGGCATAATTTTGATACACGATCCCGACATTGCGATTTGGCCCACGCACCGGCATTCCGTCGGTAAGGATCTCACCACTGCTAGGTGGATGTGTTCCCAAAATAGCTTTTAGCAGCGTGCTCTTGCCGCAACCGCTGGGGCCTACCACTGCTACGATTTGGCCAGGCAGCACTTGGAGGTTGATACTGTCGAGCACTCGGTAGGAACCGAAAACGTGATTCAACGCCTTTATTTCTAATGCGAATTCGCTCACCGAAGTGATCCTGTTTCTTTCGAACTAGTCTACGTACCATGGGCAAAGTTTTCGACGCAAAGTGGCTAGTCCCCACTCTGCAATCAGCCCAACGAAAGCGAGTATCGCCAAATAGACATAGACTATACTCATGTTGAGGATGCGAGATTGCATACGGATTTGGTACCCCAAACCCGCATTACCTACCACCATTTCAGCTGCCAACAAAAAGACCATGGCCGGTCCGATCTGCAACCGTATGCTATCAATAATCTTCGGCAGAATCTGCTTCCAAATGACTTCGTAAATGATTTCGAATTCCGAAGCGCCAAGTGTATACGCTTTATTGATTGCTTCGTCGCTTACGTCTTGCCGAACCGCTTGATAAATCGATTGTGTCATCGAGAAAAAGATGCCCAATGCCACCATCGAAGTGAACATTCTCTGGTCGGTTCCCACAAGCGCGAAATAGATAGGCATCATGGCAGTCGGCGGTATTTTGGATAGGAACATGACGACGGGACCCAGCGGTGCTTCGATCCATCGGTAAGCGCCCATCAAGATTCCAATAAAAACCGAAGCGGTAACGCCAAGGCTCATCCCTACCACCAAACGCCAAAGCGTAGCACGCATGTCCACCCAAAACATGGGCGGCTTGGGATTTTCAGGAAGCCCCTGTGGCCGGAAAATTTGCTTCATTCCTTCCCCCAATTTTTCAAAGGAGGGGATAGTCGATTGCAGTGGATTGATGCGAGTTTGCCTCGCGGAGACAAGCTCGTACGCACCCAAAAGAACCGCAACGCCACCAATGGCAAGGAGCCAAAAAAGCCAGGGAGGAATAGCGCGTCTAATCATTCGGTCACTTCACAATAGCATTTTTGTATCGATTGTATTCGGTTGCCTGCCTTGATTCTACCAATAATGAAGCAACGGTCGCCCCTGGTGACGCCACATCGTCGCTGCGTTCTCAACAAAATAAAAGTCCGCAGCGCAAGTTTTGAAGTTGAGCACTTTTGACTTAACCACAGTGATTTGCCAACAAAATACAAGCCCGACGCGCAATCGCGCAAGTGAGGGAATAGCGTTTTCTATCCCATGCTTACGTTGTGGGCCTGTAACAGTCACGCTTTTTGCGTTCTATTGGCCATGTGCGCGACTTCAAAGAGCGATCGGCAGGTTGGATTCTACTTGGCAGAAAGTTGCCGCTTTGGTGACGTAGTGCGATCGCGAATTGGCGGAGCCAATGATTGGAATGAGCAAGTTATTCCGAGGATACCTGACCAAGCTACAATCGCGCCTTTGGTGTCACAATTCTTTGCAGGCAAGTGCAACGCAGCTTTGGCTCTTTCTATGTTGAACGCGGCTGCGCCGGTTAAACGAGGAAGCTAGAGAAGCCGAGGAATTGGAGTAGATAGCGGCGGTTTCACTCGTCACCTGGCATGCCAGGCACACGCCAGCGTTTGGCGATGCGATTCATCATCTCGAACTTATCGGGCCAGGAAGCGTTTGGATTGGCAAGCAGCCAGGCATGGAAGTCATTGTCGGATCTGCGTCCGCGTGCTATGGCATGCAACTGGCTGACCGTCCGAGCCGGCAGGGGAGGCAACCCCAGCTGTCGGCGCACGTTAGTGATGGCTTCGCCGAGTCCCGTTTCGAACTGTTGACGGGGCCGCGGACCGCCCAGCGGCACTGAAGGCAAACTATCTTGTCGAGTCACAACGGTTTGACTCCCCGGACGCGGAACGTTTCCGCCGGGGGCGGAAGCTGGCTTAACGGGCGGTAGGCTTCGCGGCGCTGGGGCGGGTGGTGATTGTCGCCCGAGGGTACGAAAGCCATTCCGAAACGATATTAAGATCTTTAGTCCGCTTTGAAGAAGCTTAAGCCATCCCAAGATTGGAAAGGAGGTGCTATGCGCTTCGCCATTGCTTGAATTGTACGCAAATTCGAAGGACGTCACTTCGCCGTATATGTCCGTAAGCACAGTGAAATAGCGGAACTCGTGGAAGTATACGCTTAGGTCCATTCCGACATGGAGTTTATTGTTGCCGACGAACATTCGATGATATTTGATGGTCTCCTCGGCCGTATATACCAAAGCGATGCCAGTGGCACGACCGATTAGCATATCGTTGCCCGGAACAATGCCGCAGTAACCGACTACTGTCGCATTGCCATCCACCACCGGCGAAAGTCGATGTGCCTCACGGTGGGAAATAAGACGACTCCATTTTCGTTCCCAGGGGGTGGCGAACTGTTCGAACTTTTGGTCGCTTTTTTCCTCGATTTGAACTTCCCTGAATTGCGACCCGGAGATCTCCAACGCGGCGTGGAATTTGCGAGTGTCCGTCTCCATTCCGGATCGCACGCCGACCGTCTGAGTCGTTGCCGCATTCGACCGAGTTTGCTTACCTTGGTCCTCAGCGACCTTGCGGCTCATTTGTGCGAAGTCGCTCTGCATCATGACGGCCTTCCTAGGCCAATGCAAAAAAGTGCGATGGTATTCACGTGGTTCAACGGTCATGACAAGACTCCCATGGGTTCGCAGGGGCGGCGTCGCCAAGTCAGTGGCCCGCGCCGCTTGATCGGGCTTACTCTGACTATCAATGCGAAGTTTCCATGAGCATCGGCTCAAATTTCTCAGATTTTTTTACACAATCCTTCAGCTCGCCAAGATCTTGAAGAAGGGCGAAAGAATAGATGCTGATGATTGCACAAGGTCACTCCTGCAACTGGATGGCCTTTTCCAAATCCGTGAGGAGTTTTTGGAAATCGTCGCGATTCTGGATGGGCTGCAACCGATCATTGGTACGCAGATCGGCGATGCTTTCACGAGTCGGGAAAGTTCCTTTTTCTGCTGCAGTTGCCAGTAGTTCCACGGATCGAACCGCATAGCGCTCAGCCAAAGTGGATCGTTCGGGATCCGAGAGCGAGGCATCTCGACCTGCGGCTTCGATACATGTTGCGTAAACATTGGCCATTTCTCGGAAATTCGAATTGGTAGCGCTGGCACCGTTCACGATAGCTTCCGCTTCGACCGCGGCTTTCGAATGTTCACCAACAAATGCCAAAGCTCGTGGGCGGAAATTAACGTAGTTGGCGTGACTTTCACCTTCGCTGAACTCTAACGATCGGCGATAGTCTTTGATTGCCAACTCGAACTGCTTTAATCTTCGGTAAGTTCCAGCCCGTCCAATCAAACTATTGTGAAGTTGCCGTCGCACTTCATTGTGTCGAGGTTCAATCTTAAGCAAGTCATCCGAAGCCGCTATGGCCTTCGTATTCCAATCGAGCGATTCTTCCCATCGGTCCAGTTCGACCAAATACTTCCCTTGGTTGCCGCAACCGCCCGCATAACTCGCGACAAATTCTAGCCGTTGCGGATATCTCTGCTTCAAATCTTCAAAGATCGCAAGTGCCTTTACGTTTTCTGTTGCCGCCCGCGCGGGATCAGCGTTTTTCGAATGCAAAATAGCAATATTGTTGTGCGTTTTCGCCAAGTCCGACTTGTAATTCGGCACGCCTGGGTGGTCGCGTGCCAGTGAATCCAGTGTGGTGATCGCTTTCTCAAAAGTTGCTTCTGCATCAGCATTTCGATTCAGATTGGAGTAGGTGAGGCCTAGATTGATGCACAATGCGCCCAAGCAGCTTTGAACGTCGATGTCGCCTGGGTCCTCCATCTGCAATTGCTCCAGCGTGGTTTTTGCATCTTGGAGGCACTTCTCAGCTTCGTCCAGTCGCCGGACCGTTCTGTAAAGATTGCCCAGAAAACTGAGTAAATTCGCGCGAGCCATCTGGTAATACGATTTCGGCGTCTCGTTTTGAACGAGTCCGTCGGCCAATTCCAGCGATTCCTCGCATGCGGAAATTGCATCCGTCATCCGTTGCGTCGAGTCACAAAGGAATCCTCGCAGATAAAGCAACTCAAATTTTTCGGAGCGACCGTCAGTCGTTTCGATAGAGTCTCGGCTAAGCATGTTCACAACGGCTTCTTCAGCTTCAGAATAACGGCCAGATCGGAACAATACTTGGGCAAGTTGACGATGACTCCGAACGTAGTCCTTTTCGTATTTGAGATCGCCTGAGAATTCGACCAACAGTTCTCGCTGAATTTCGATGGCTCGATTCAATGAATCTTCCGCTTGCTGTTGTCGACTCAATATGTTCTGAATGTCGCCAACCCGTTGCCAGGCCAAGCCAACTTCACGACGCACGACTGGATCGTTGCTTTCGTCCTTGAGGATTTCGCGATAGAATTCCAGAGCATCCTCCAGGATTCGGCGGCGAGTCTCGTCCATATGAGGCACAGCTTCCAATTGGACTCCTCCAATACGTGTCAAAAGCCGATCCACGACTGACATCGCGCGTTGATAATGCCGTTCGGCCCGATCTCTCTGTTGTTGCGCAACCAGCAACGCCTGGCCGGCTGCTGTTCGCCCTTGCTCGGCACGCATCAAACCGATCGACGTGCCGACGATTCCGCCGATCAACGAAATTACCAACGATATGGCAGCCACAACTGGCCCACGATTTCGGTATAGGAATTTTCGTAGCCTATATCCTGTCCCATGTGGCCCCGCCTCCACCGGCTCATTGCACAGAAATCGCTCGATGTCCCGAGCCAAGCCAATTGCAGATGAATAGCGATGGTTGCGATCTTTTTCCAAACTCTTCATCACGATCCAGTCGAGGTCGCCCTTAACAACATTGCTCAGCGCCCTCGGTTCGACTCCTCTGTTTGCTGCAACGGATGGCAGCTCGTCAATTGTGCTCAAACGGTTGCTGGGTTTGGGAGGCTCGACTTCGCTGATCATTCTCAACATCTCCATGATAGCTGCGTCTTTCAATTTCAGCTTTTGCAACGGCGTTGTGCCGGTTAGCAGTTCGTACAGCAGGACTCCCAAGCAATAGATGTCGCTGCGAGTGTCGATACCCTCATGACTGGGAGCAGCTTGTTCCGGACTCATGTATTCCAGTGTACCGATGATAGAACCAATCTGTGTGTTCAAGGTGTTGGCCGCCAGTTGCGAGCCAATTGCCTTGGCTACGCCGAAATCGATCACTTTCGGTATTGGCCGGCCATCTACTTCTGTAACCAACACGTTAGACGGCTTGAGGTCGCGATGAATGATGCCTTTTTGGTGGGCATGTTGAACGGCATGGCAAACAGGAATGAAGAGTTCCAACCTCTGGCGGGGCGTCAATCGATGCTTGTCGCAATATTCCGTGATGGGCACACCTTGTATCAACTCCATTGCAAAATAGGGGCGTCCGTCATTAGTCACTCCTCCGTCGATAACACGGGCGATGTTTGGGTGGTCCATGACCGCCAGGGCTTGTCGCTCCTGCTCGAATCGGGCGACGACCTGAGCCGAGTCCATTCCGGTACGGATCACCTTGACAACCACCTGTCGGCGCACGGGCTTGACCTGTTCGGCCAGGAAGACCACTCCCATCCCACCTTCACCGATTTTTTGCAAAAGTGTGTATGGTCCGATAATGGCACCCTGCTTTTCCGGAATATCCTCCCCACTCGCAAGAGCCTGATCCGACACCGCTAGAAAGCTGCTGCCCGCTCGCAGGTGATTCTCGATCAACTCTGCGACCTGAGCGCGCAATTCTGTTTCATCGCCGCACGCTTGCCGAATGAATGCCTGCCGCTCGATTGCGGACTGGATTTCCAAGGCATCTATCAGAATCGCTTCGATCCGGTCGTGGTTAGATTCCATGAGCATTTCCCTTATCGGATTAACCTCGATGGCAATGCGTAAAATAGCCAACTAACGGCTCAATTCGTTGGACCGTGCCACTGTTCGTAAGCGGGCGAATGTCGATCATGATAATAAGGAAACGCAATCCAACCAGTACATACACATGCTGCCGCAAATAGAACGCGACATGCAGCACCTGCAAAAAAAGCATGTCTCATCCGTTCGTTCGGGGCATTTTGACGTTAAGATTCGGTCGGCTGGTTTGCTAAATCAACTCCCATTCCACGGGACCTTTATGCAGTATCTCCGACTGCCTATTCACAAAACCACGGCCGCTCCCATTCTGACTTCCAGGATAAATCCCACGGTGGTTTATCAGTGCGTTCGAGAGTTCCAGAATTTTTACGTAATGCGTCGTTATCTGGTTGTTGTTCTCGGCCGTGCCATTCAATCGCTCGAAGAAACCAAAATGCAGTTCAAGAGAATTGGCAATGTAGGTCCATTGTCTTGCGCTTACGTCGGAAGAGTATCCACCGATTTGGTAGTCGTGTTCAGGATTAAGGCTGTTCCATTGAACTTGGAAGCCGCCCGTGAAAATCGGACCATTCGTCGTGAACTGTTCTGCCCATTCGTACATGGCTCCAGCCGTGTTGTTAGAGACTGGAGCATGCGCACGCAAGAGTTTGACTGTAACCAGCCACGTCGGCTCACCATTTCAGAAAAAAATGCGGGTTCAAGGGTAAACAAGGGTTGGGGACGCTAAGTTATCGCCCCTGAATTTTCCCGAACAGCCACGAGCGGGCAAAAACCCAATGTCGTTTGACTGTCGACACAGAAATATTCAAAGCCCGTGCCGTCTCGTCCAACGTGAAACCGCTGAAGTAATGTAGTTTGACCACCCGCGCGCGGACCGGGTCGACTATTTCGAATTCTGCTAGAGCCTCGTCCAGCGCGAGTAACTCCTCAGGATCCACTTCCAAAGTACCGGCAACAATCAAATCCGGTTCCAAGTTGATTTGTTTTGCATCGCCACCGTGTTTCTTGCTTCCCTTGCGACGGGCCTGATCGACAAGTATCCGGCGCATCGCTTCTGCCGCTGCTGCGAAAAAATGTGCCCTGCTATCCCAGGACGTTTCGTTTTGACCGCCCACCAGCCTCAAGTAAGCTTCGTGAACCAAGGCCGTGGCTTGAAGAGTTTGGCCAGGCAGTTCGTGAGCTAATTTTTGTCGCGCCAACAATCGCAACTCATCATAAACAAGCGGCAACAAGTCACTCGCGCCATTTGGATCACCGTTTTCGATACGGTGCAAGATTTGGGTCACACTGTTCATAATTCCATAATAGTCGAAACCGAGCCCCAAAAGAAAGCTGTAAAATTCGATATCGCCGTTCTGGTTGCTCCACCATTCGTACCGCATTTCGGCGACGCGATGCAAAATGAACAATGGATTTTGGCGTCGTCGCTACTTGCTGGTGTTTTCTGGAACAAGCGATTTTTCATTGCGCGGCTCGGGCCAGCCCAAGCCGTCACTAGTCGTTGCGGGTAATCCGTTCCACAACTCCATTTCAATTGAGTATTCATTTTCTGGCCGCTCAGGCTGTTCAAGTTTTTGCCCGTCCAGGCGTTGTTGGTGTTACAATCCATTGCGCCTATTTACACTACAACTGTAACTTGATTGAATATGCGAAGGCAAGTTTTATGGACGCGAAATCGATATTGGAATCGTTGTTGGCTTCTGGCAAACAATTGTCCGACAAGGCAGTGAGTTTCGCCGAGTCGAATCTCGGACTTCCCAAACCAGCTCCGTGAAGCTATGAAACTGGACCAGGGCCTGGTGGACCAAATCCGGTTGCAGATGCATGGATAGATCTTGCGTACCTACTAGTGACTCGACCCGGCTGCGCCGTATAAGCAAATGCAAATGGATAGCTATCCGCGATTGAGACTGAGGGCTGTGCTGCTATCCGTTGGAATTCTGTTTGCAGCAACGGCTGGTCAGCTGTTCGCGCAATCGGAAAAGCCGCATCCTTGGCTGGCCGAAGCACCTGGCGAATTCGTTCGATTGATCGATCTTGGAAACGTCAACATTTTCGTCGATGATGATCGCGTGCGTAAGGCCGGCAAAACTGCATTGACAGTTTTTCAGTTTTCTATCGATTATGATTTCAAGTTCCGCCATCAGCTGATTGGTTATGACATTGAAACCCAAGCTTGGCAAGCAAAGATCGTCGCTTGGATGGAACAACCCAAGGTCAAACTGGATCATAAAGTTTTTTTTCAGTCGACGTTTGCCCCAGTGTCGCCATGGGAGTCAAAACTGCTTCGACATGAATTCGATCACGTCGCAATTAGTACCGATCCACGCCTGCTCAAAATCATCAAGCGTTCACTCCAGCAACGCCGGCAATGGGTTGCGAAGTGGCAACAGTCGATAGCGCCGACGGAGCTGGAAATTCGAAAAAATATTATGGAAACATTCACGGCAGAAGTTCGATCGCTCGAACAGCTTGTGCAATCTCAGTACGACTATCTCGATAAGGCGTCAAATCAAGGTTTGTCCGCTATCAATGGCAGAACGGATTTTTTTAAAGGGCTGTACACCATCGAGGGACTCGACCGGTGTAAGTTCGAGCTGGTCGATGCAATGCGAGCGTATGTGAAAGATAAACTATCAGTCACTTCAGTGAACAAAGAGGTCGAGGGGCACTATTTGTTTCTGCAGCCATAACGCGGGCAAGCAGAATTCAATAATACTTCAGGCTTATCTGCCGGATTTTTCTGCATGGCTGGAGGGGTATTGAGCTTCGATTTGATCCAGGTCCACAAAGAAATCTTGAACGTTGCACTCGAAACCTGGTAGTACGTCTTCACCTTGGATCAGGTCTTTCTCGCCCACAAGTCGATACGAAGAACTGGTACGATAGATGGCGACGGTGCGGTTTGCCAAATCGACGATCCAAATCAATTGGACACCGGCATGAAAATACTCCAATCGCATGCGATTCATCTCGCCTCGCGAGTTCCCATCACTCAAAACCTCGACCACAAGATTTGGGGCAATCGAAGGATAGGCATCGGATGGAAGCTTACCTTGAGGAAAACGATCTCGATGAACAAAAGCAACGTCAGGGCCGCGGGTCGTCGAATGAAGCCGAAAGAAGCCATCGGCCCCTGAAATCAAACCGAGTTGGTTCTTGGACACGAATAATCGTAGGATCGTACTTATAGCAACGGCTACCACCGATTGTTTGTATCCCATCGCTTTCTCCACAATCGTTCCGTCCACCAACTCACACAGATGCTGCGAAGTCATGTTGACTCGTATTAAGTCGTCAAGTGTTGCGGTTCCTGGCGGTGGATGTTGCAAGATACGGTTGGCAGGAATGTCCCCTAACTCTTGAAGTCGATGCTTCAAGGTGGATGGAACGATTCCATGTTCATAAGCCTTCGTATCCGAAATTTGGACAGTCGACATCGTGGGTTTTGTCCTTTTCTATACATCTATACCAATTAAACATAGACGGACTAATATTCTTGCACTCATTTATTCTACCCAGATTGGCATCATGGGCCACCATTGCGACGTCGCTTCTGGCTCGAAGGTGCTCGAGCTCGCTTAACTGGCTCTATTTTTGTGCATGCCGAGGGCTGCTCGGTTCATTTCAATTGCGCAGGATCGCGAAAGAGTTTCCAGTCGGCCTTTAGGATAGCGGCGCGAGCAATCGTATAGAACGACAAACCTATGCAAACTCCAACGCAATCGGCAACAAAATCCCTCCAGTCCGCAGTTCGGCCGACCGGGATTTGCAGGACTTCATCAAAACCCGCGTAGATGACCGCAATCAGTCCCGCGATGAACGTGTTATGATGCAGCTTGGACATGTCGGTCGGAATTGCCCAAGCCAATAGAAAAGCAAGTCCAGTGAAGGCACATCCATGAATTACTTTGTCGTTCATTCGCAATTGCGAGAGCAATTCATTGGGAGGTAAGTGCGTTCCAATGAAAAGAAGAACCCAATAACCGGCCAGTGCAACTATCGCAATTCGTAGTCCGTTGATAGTTGCTCTCATCTAAGCTTTATATTCGTTGCCAATGTATGATTAATCCCACCACCACTGGTCAGCAGCCAGATCGGCAGGTGCAGATCCCTTACCACGTTGCGTGTCGAGTTCCTTATCGACTTTCGTGGCAGATGGGTCGACTAATTTTCTGGCAGCAATGTGAACGCCGCCTCCGATGGGAGTGACGAGTTGGGAATTCTTCCAAACCGCGTTGACGGCTGTTTCAACTTGGCTTACCCCAGTGGCGGTGTTTACGCGGCACTTGGTTTCGTCGTTAAAAATTCCAAGTTTCCAACCGGATTTTTCGTAGAGGTTGCGTTCTTGAATGAATGCGGCTGCAATGCTTATATCGAACAAGTTTCGCATTTCGAAGAAAACAGGAGTAACATCAGCGAGCTTGTCGAATTTTTCCGTAAACTCTTTAGTAAAGCCTTTGCTAGCTTGGTCGCCTGTGTTACCAGTACGCGTTCGGTCACCGCTTTTTTGGACGCTTTCTTTCTCACCGCTTAACTTAACCCCGCGACCTTGCAGATGCAAAGCTGTTCCGGCTTCGTTGGTAGTAACCGAGCTATAGTCAGCTTGAAAGTACCAACGTTGTAACGCGTTAGCGTTGGCCCCTGGCGACGTTCTTTCGATCCAACTCTGGAGTGGGATAATCGGGTCCTGAAGACCAATACCGATCAGCTTCATTCGGTAGTCCGCTTCCACAAGAATCTGTGCAAAGTGGGTTGTTTTGGGAACACCTTTGATCGTGATCGTTTGGAGGCCAAGCGATTCTTTGTAACCGAGGGCGATTTGTCGAGGGTCGGCGCCAGGTGGCAATTGCCCACCAAACGACGCGTGATACTGGTTGTATCTCTTGAGTCCTTCTTTCGTCGGATCAATGGAACAACCAATCACGCTTACAGGTTCATCGTTCGATGCGAATGCTCGCAATGCAACGATTAGATCCTCAAGTCTTAATGTTGGTCTTCCTGTCGTGAGTCCTACAAGGCGATTGTTTGCATCCAAATGCCATTGGTCGGCTGGTCCTGCAATGACAATATCCTTAGAGTCAGCCAAGTAGAACACGTATTCGAGTCGACTAAGTCCGGCTAGGCTTAATACTTCGTCGCTTATCGGATTGCCTTGATCGATCAGCTTCGACACAAAAGCTTCCAATCGGTTCAAAGATACATACCTTAAAGGCGAGGTACGAACGGAACCACGCGGTTTGCTCTGCAGGGTTTGTTGGCGTTGCACATACGCCAGCGAAGGGTCTATTTGAGAGACGCGAAGAACTCCCGCCGCATCGATATCGATACCCGCGACTCCGGAGCCTGCACCCCCTATTCCACCACCTTGGCCGCCGCCGCCTTGGCCACCCCCACCTTGGCCGCCGCCACCTTGGCCACCGCCACCTTGACCACCTCCGCCAAATTGCCCAAAACTCGTTGGGATCGACAGAAAACACGCAAACGCGATGGTAAAGAAAAACTTAGTTAGGGTTTGAAGACGCATGCCAAAGGACCCTTGGGTTGCGAAGCAAATTGGGAAATGAGAAGCCTTGCGAGGAAATTATTCCTAGCCGCTGTCCTCCAGGATAGTTGCGATCTTCGCCATTAGCAACAATTTGCGAGAAATGGGCGAAATGAGAGGGCTTCGGACAAACACAGAATCCCGGTATTTCCGTATTTATCGATGGATTTATTCAAGAAAGCTTGACCGCGGTACCTGCAAAGAAGTATTCACTCTCGATTGGGAGTCGGAAACTGGAGCTCTCAATTTTCGGAATACTCAGGAATTCGCTGTGGGTTCAATACGAAACCAAAGTCATTGGGGGCTATCGATCTGCTTATGGATCATTGCTGCGCCCATGGTTTGTATGGGACAACTGACGGCGCAACTTCCTTACCAAAATAGCCCTTGGCAAGGAAATCCACAACCAAATGGCATGTTTCCGGCGGGACCCTCGGCTATTGATCCCTATGCCGCTACATTTCGGCCAAGCACAGCACCGATCGTGACTACTCAGAATCCTTATGGAACGGTGCCCAATTCAGGCTGGACCCTCGGAAATTTATTTGGTTGGAACCAACCATCCGCCCCAATCTATGGCGCTCCATCGTATGGGAATCCGTCGTTTTCAACCTTCGGCAATCCCAATCCCTTCAGCAACCCGCAAGGCGCTCCAACGTTTCCACCCAGCGTTTATCCAAATAGTGCTCCGGGTGTACTGTTCCCTGGAACGGGAGTACCGCCTCCAAGTAATTCCATTTGGAATCTACCAAACCAAGTAAACCCCTACCAAGCGAATCCATACCAGCCAAATCCGTACCAGACGAATCCCTTTCAGACCAATCCGTTCGGGTTTCAGCAGAATAATTATGCCTGGAACAACTGGTGGAATAGCACAGGGGCAAACCTCAACGCTGGAACGAATCAAGTGATTCGACTCTTTCAGGGACCCCGTTTTAGACATACATGGCTACCAGGCACGGCCGGCTTCGACGGAAAAAAACCGAATTCATTGGAATCCAACGACAGCGACGTTTCACTCGTCTTTGCGATCCCCAATTTCCTTAACAGTACCAGGCCATTGTACATCATTCCTTCCTATTCGCAGCATGAATGGGACGGCCCCACGGTGGCTGGGACGGATCTGCCGGGCTCGGCCTTTAGCGGCTTCTTGGATTCGGGCTGGGAGACCAATCCACAGCAAACCTTAGGCGTGGAACTTGGGGTACGCGTTGGCGTCTTTTCCGCTTTCGATGCGATTAACGCGGATAGTATCCGGATTCAAGGTAAAGCGCTTGGTCGACTTCGACTAACCCCGACCTCTACTCTTCGAGCGGGTGTCTTTTATCTCGACAGGAACCGCATCAAGTTGCTACCAGCCTTCGGGTTGTTGTGGATGCCGAATCATGATACTCGATTCGATCTGTTCTTTCCGGAGCCGAAGCTTGCACACTACGTGGCTACCCTCGGCAATTCGGATGTATGGTGGTACCTGACCGGATACTATGGCGGAGGAGCATGGACGATCAAACAAACCGACGGGACGCACGATGAAATCGACATCAATGACATTCGCCTAATGCTCGGCTTGGAATTCGGCAAGTCCGATCAAATTCGCCAAGGCTTTCGTTTGGGATTCATCGAAGCTGGCTACGCTTTCAATAGGGAGTTGCTCTACAGAGTACGATCGTCAAGCAGCCTCGATTTAGAAAACAGTTTCGTGCTTCGCGCTGGATTTGCCTATTGAAGCGTTTGAAAATTCCCCTTTTTTGCCACCTGCCTCAGCATCGCGGTCCTCGTAGCGTCCATCGCTTAGGCGATGAGGCGGAACCATACTCGGTACACAAGGTCGCCCTCGTTACATTGGTGAATTCAAACGCGGGTGCGTGCAAGTTATGTAGACGCAATCATAACAATGGCTAGATGAGGCCGGGGCTGCTATCGTTGGGTCACGATCATGAGCAGTTCGCGAATTTCGTCTTCTATATCACTTGCCTTTTCTACTGTCGCCGCCACTTCTTCTCGCAATAGCTCTCCGAAGCGGCGCCGCATACGATGCAGAGACATCGCGATAGCTGCTGAACTAAGACCAGTCTCTTCGCATATTTCATTTCGCGGCATGGCATCGCCACGGTTGGTCAAATGGGGTTCAAGCAGTTCATAAAGCAAAACTCTGTTGGCAGTCGCGTAATCTTGAGCCAGTCTTAATCGAACACGCTCTAGCAGCGACTCAACCCAGCTTCTGTCAAACAATCGTTCCGCAGTCTCATGATGTGTCGGTTCGCAATCGTATCGAGTCTTGAAATCAACTTGAGTCAGAGGGATTTTGACAATGTTGCCACCGCGACGTTGTGTGTTATCCCTTCGGCGTTCGTTTGCAATGTAGTTTTTGAAGGAAGCCAACAGAAAAAAACGAAATCGACCTTTTTGCGACGATACGGTTTCAAGTGCTTCCTGTTCTAGGAGATGGGTAAAGAACCCTTGGGTCAAATCCAGGCCGTCGTGATCACTATATCCCGCTCGACGCGAGTAAGTGTAGAGGGGGTACCAATACGAGGCGATTAGTTGCCCAAACGATTCACGTGCCTCCTGGGAATTGCGAACCTGAGCCCTTAAGACATTGGTCCAATTAGTGGTCGCAAAAACTGCCTTGGAGACGTGCCAATCAAAATTCATCGCGTTTCAATCGCTCCATTTCCATTCTTTTGGCGAAAGATTCGGCTGAATAGGCTGTTATCATATCTGAAAAAAGGGTTTATCAAAATAGACTGAAACATTGCGAAGGTGGAAAGTTATCCAATCATCCTAGTCGAATATCGTCGAATGGAATGGTCGATTTTCAACTAAAACGCAAGCGTTCAGGCATGCAAAAAATATGCTTGTCACAATCTCCCGATTTGCAATGCGAGCCAGAATACCGATCACAAACATGGTTTCCAGTACCGGAATGCAAACCCCAAAGTAGAGATGAACCCCAAAACTCGGTGCCCCGTTTGCAACCACCCGATCCAGGTAGATTCTTGCGGAAGAGAAAAATGCAAGGTTTGTTTGCTCTCCTTGGGACTGGTCGCGTCGTCCGTTCGGTCGAATGCGGGCACGAGTTCGCAAACAAAGCAAGACGCATCCGAAGAGGAAATGTTGCGTGATGGCGTTTTGCCAAGGTTCGGAGACTACGAGCTAGTCTCCGAAATTGCTCGAGGTGGCATGGGAGTTGTCTATCGCGCGCGTCAAACTAGTTTGAATCGTATCGTTGCCGTGAAACTGATTCTGACCGGACAATTAGCGACACCCGAATCGGTGCAACGTTTTCGTTTGGAAGCCGAGGCAGCAGCTCGATTGCATCACCCTGGAATTGTTCCGATTTACGAAATCGGTCAATACGAGACGCAATATTTTTATAGCATGAAACTGATCGATGGCGTTAGTTTGGCGGAATGTCGGGAGGAGTTCTTGTATCATCGATCGAACTCATCCAACCTGCGTAGGATTCAACAAGTTTGTATTGCCGAACTGATAGAAAAAATTGCCAAAGCCCTCGATTTTGCTCATAAACACGGAGTGCTTCATCGCGATCTTAAGCCTTCCAATATTTTGATTGACGAACATGGACAACCTCATTTAACTGACTTTGGATTGGCAAAGTTGACGGGGCCTGGCGAAGCAAGTCTAACACTAACACAGGCTGTGCTCGGAACCCCAGGGTACTTGGCTCCAGAGCAAGCGGCAGGGAGTGCAGACATCGCGACCACTGCAGATGTCTATGGTTTGGGTGCCACGCTTTACGAACTGCTCACTGGAAAACCACCTTTCGTGGGTGCCACCGCCATTGAGACAATGTGGAAGGCAATTCATGAAAACCCTATCGCGCCTCGCAAGGTCGATGCGACCATCGACCGCGATCTCGAAACCGTCGTCATGCGTTGTTTGGAAAAACTACCTGAGAATCGCTATCCATCGGCACTGAGTGTAGCCGAGGATCTCACCCGATTTATTCTTCGCAAGCCTATTCATGCCCGGCCGGTGAGCAGTACGGAACATGCTTGGCGTTGGTGTCAACGCAACCCACGCATGGCAATCATGGCAGTGACCTTGTTGAGCACATTTCTGATTGGCAGCGGGGTCGCTACATGGCAATGGTGGCGAGCCGAGCACGCCAATGTTAGCCTGACGAGTACCAACGCGGACCTCAAATGGAGTGCCATCGACAACATGGTCGACACGGGCCAATCGTCGCGAGCGCTTGCCAACGTTGCTGCGATGATGCGATCCGATTTGAACAACTGGAAAGCAGCCATGTTTGGCATTTCGTTGATCGAGCAACGAAGGTTTCCGATTCCCTTGGCTCCCGCCATCCGACATCCCGACGGCAATCCATTGACCATCGCTCGACTAAGCTCCGATGGCAATCGTGTGGTCACCGCTTCATGGGACGGGACAGCACGCGTCTGGGACGCTGCTACCAGCCTGCAAATATTGCCGGAATTCCAACACAAAGACGTGGTGACTTGGGCTGAATTTAGTCCAGATGGTCAACGGATCTTGACGGCTTCCAAAGATAAAACCGTTCGTATGTGGAATGCAATCGACGGTGATTCCATGTCGGATCCAATCGCGCACGACGCAGAAGTCGTCAAAGCTCACTTCAGCAGCGATGGCAAGTACTTTCTGACTCGCACCGAACACGACGTGTCCGTTTTTGATCGCAATGGCCAAAGCCAAATGCCGTCGATCCATTTTCCAGGTCGAGTCGTCGAAGCCAAGTTCATCTCGGATGACTCTCAACTCTTCATTGCCCATCGGTCGGATGAGAAGTCGTCAGTACAAGTTTGGGATGTAACGTCCGGTCGACAGCAATGGCAACTTCCAACAGAGAAAATGAATGGCGCCGACATCAATCGCGATGGAACGCGCGTCGTCACTGCCGGGGGCTATTTGGAATTTTGGGATGTGGTAACGAAAGAAAAAAAACATCAGGTATTGGGTCGTAGTGGTCAATGGGAAACCGTCGTTTTCAGCATGGATGGTCAATCTATTGCTGCTACGAACTTCGATCAATTTGCACAGGTTTGGCATGTTGAGTCGGGAAGGCCGATGACACCAGAACTCCCGCATTACTATTTGATCAACGGAGCCGCGTTTCTCGGGTCAAGCGATCAGTTGATGACATGGGGAGAAGATTCACTGGTCAAGATTTGGAATACCCGTTCGGGAGACTTGTTAACCGAACCGATGCGGCATTCGGATCGCGTTCAGTGCAGCGAGTCCGGAATGAACAACGGCCAAGTAGTATTCCTGACCACGGTTTCGCATTTCAAGTCGCGGCCAAGCGAAATAAGAACAAGCGCTGCCCAGTTGTGGAGAATCGCGGAAGCAAAAAAACCCAAGACGCTCACCACGAACATTGACCTCCTAGGACTCGATGCTCATGCGCTTACAAGCGATGGAAGATGGATTGCTTATGGGAATACCGAGGGAGTCATTTGTGTTCTCGAAACTTCGTCCGGAAAACCCGTTTGTCCGCCGCTATCGATTCACGGCGGTGCGTGGGGTTTGTTCTTCGATCCGACCGATCGCCGTCTCATTGCAACCACATCTTCTGGCCAAGTCTCGATATGGTCGCTGCCTGAAGGCACATTGGTTTCAGAACCTATCGAGCTGAAAACCATGATCCAGCCTCTCGAAAGGTCCCGCGATGGTCATCGATTCGCAAGCGGATCGATGGATGGAAAACTCCGGCTGTGGAACTCAACCGGTCAAGTGATTCGCGAATACGAGCATGGTAGCAAGATCACTTCCGTCGCATTCTCTGCCGACGGAAAATACGTTGCAAGCGCCGGCTCCGATCGCATGGTACGGATTTGGGACTCCGAAAGCGTTCAAATGCATAGCCAACTCAGCGGCCATACCAGTGATGTGATGCGCGTTTTATTTTCTCCAGATGGAAATCGGATAGTCACTACATCGGTGGATACAACGGCTCGCATCTGGGATGTTAGCGGCAGACAGTTACTCGTCTTGCCGCATCAAGGAGATGTGATCGATGCCGATATTAGTCCCGATGGCACATTGGTAGCGACCGCCTCACGCGATCGAACGGCCGCGCTCTGGAACATGACAACGGGGCGTCAGGTTGTTCAAAGTTTGTTTCATCAACATGGCGTTCGAAACGTTCGATTTAGTCCGAATGGCCAAGCATTGCTAACCTTGGATTTTCGAGGCCCTCGGCTTTGGGACGTCGCAACGGGACATCCGTTGACCATTCAAATGCCACATCGAATCGGAGTCGGTATCGCGTTTCAATCGACGCCGATCGGCCCGCTATTCACTCCTGATGCTCGCAGCGTCGTAATCTCGACGAGCACCGAGGCACCAACTATCTGGGAGTTTCGCATACCACCTAAGGGCATTCCACGTTGGTTTCCCGAATTCCTTGAGGCGATCGCCGGCCATCGATTGGCCGAAGGAAGCGAGGCGCCCATCGATGTGGGCGGCGATACCTTTCTCAAATTGGAAAGCACGATTCTTGCGTCCAAGGATGACGACTTCTACACCACTTGGGCTCAGCAGTGGCTCCAACGAAAGTAAGCTTTCCGAGTCGTATTACCCGGCCTAACAGATCTCCCGGTTCCGGCAAGTGAGTCCCACGGCGGGTCACCGGTGCCGAGGGTGACTATCCTCAAATCAGAATTTTCTGTTTTTTTCGTTAAGTTCTCGCAGCGATCGGTTTCTAGTCTTTGGAGGTGTCCATCGCCTCCGAATTTCGATGAACCACACTCAGCAATTGCGAGCCACATAATGTCCAGACGATTAACGAGTACTCTTATCGCGAAAAAACGATCACTTCGCCAATGGTTTCGTCAATTGTTTCGCGAAATGATTTTGGTAAAAGGGAGAGAACTCAAAGGTGTGAGGTCCAGCCGACGCTTGATCCCGAGAATGGAAATGTTGGAGCAGCGAGCCATGATGGCTATCGTTTCGCCAGGTGGGCCAGGGATTGTAGGTATCTCTTTAGCACCGCTCAGCTTGACTGCAAATGATACACTGCAAATCGATTTGAATGGCTCGGCAACGAATGCCTACGATCAAGTGCAAGCAGGTGCAACATCGGCCACTCTGGACGGAACATTGCAAGTTCAAGTCGGTGCTGGATTCGATCCGGCTGTTGGTAGCACTTACAAAGTTGTCTCCTCGCAAGGAACCACAGGTAGCTTTACAAACTTTGTTCTTCCAACAAATCTCGCGGGCGGCAAGCGCATCGTTCCGGTTCAAGCACCCGATGGCCTGACGCTCGTCGTTGCCTCTCCGGATCGACCAGCGACCTTGTCCCAAATTCGATTGCCTGCTGGCCAAGTCG
>JANLUJ010000699.1:0-1234 GCA_031363425.1 Pirellula sp. | reverse complement strand
GCGATGCGTGAGTTCGGGAAAGCGGTCGATGCCGCAGGGCATCTGCGATATACACTCAACGGCCGGCCGTTCTTTCACTGGGGGCCGCTCGATCAAGGCTGGTGGCCAGATGGATTGCTGACTCCGCCATCGGACGCAGCTATGTTATCCGATATCGAATTTCTGAAGTCCTGCGGCTTCAACATGATTCGCAAGCACATTAAAGTTGAGCCTCGACGCTACTATTATCATTGTGATCGACTTGGAATGATTATGTGGCAAGATCAAGTTAGCAGTGGTTACGGGCAAAAACGAACGGATGGTGCGAGTAGCCCGCCATGGACACGTTTGGTGGCGAATCCAACTGACGCAGAATGGCCTGAGGCTGCGCACGAGCAATGGGTCACCGAATACAAACGGATGATCGATCATCTGAGAGATGCACCATGCATCGGTGTGTGGGTTCCGTTCAACGAAGCTTGGGGACAACACGCAACCGCTGAGGTTGGTAAGATGGCCCTCGAATACGATCGCACGCGACTTGTGAACATTGCTAGTGGAGGAAATTTTTGGCCGATAGGAGACTTCGTCGATGAGCACAATTACCCGCATCCCTCTTTTCCATTCCATTTGGGTAGGGACGGGCGATTCGACGGATTCGTTAAAGTGGTCGGTGAATTCGGCGGCCATGGTTGGCCGGTCGAGGGTCATCTTTGGAAGACCGATGCAAGCAATTGGGGATATGGCGGGCTCCCAAAGTCGAAGGAAGAATGGCAAGGGCGCTACAAGACGTCGATAGCCATCATCGCTGCTCTGCGGGCCGAGGGCATTGCGGCCGGTGTCTATACTCAAACCACAGATGTTGAAGGTGAAATCAACGGGTTGCTGACCTACGATCGCCAAAAGAAGATCGATACTACTTGGCTTCGCCAGCAATCTGAATTGCTGCTTAAGGCCCCAACGTCGCTAACGAACAAACGTGAACTAATTGCAACTGCTGAGGCACAACCCCAGAGTTGGCAATACACGACCGCTTCGCCAGGGGACTCTTGGATGCAGCCAAACTTCGACGCCAAAGGATGGACCGAAGGCAAAGCTGGTTTCGGTGCAGGTAGTCCCGCACCTCCCAATGCGCATATTCACACCGATTGGTCCACATCCGAGATATGGGTCAGGCGATCATTCGAACTGAAGAACCTGCCGGTTGGAAAGTCTTACTTGAGACTGCATCATGACGAGGATTGTGTTGTATACA
>JANLUJ010000684.1:0-5090 GCA_031363425.1 Pirellula sp. | reverse complement strand
GTTTTGCCTTGGTCATGTCGCCTCGCAATCGATAGAGCGCTACGAGCCTAATGCCTGTCTCCAACCATTTAGTAATGGCTTTGCTCTGTTTTAGAGTCTTGTTCCAAGCGAGAATCAGTTTTTCCGCTTCATTCCATGCCTGATTCATAATGTGACCGAGCGAGGTCAAAAGGTCGATATCCAGATCGTACTCGGGGCATTCACCGCGTGGAGGAAGCTCTTTGAGTAGCTTCAACGTACGCTCATCCATCTCCTGGTCCTCCATCAAGTCGAGCGTATGGCGTTCCAGCATGATTGCGATTAACGCGCCTTGCGTATCGTTGTTTTTTGGCGAAAGGGCGAGATTGGCAGCTTGCTCCAATTTGGATCTAGCTGAATCATGTTGTCCTTCGAAAATATCCATGGTCGCCAGCCGTAACATCGCCAACCACCGGCGGTCGCCGCGCTCGGGAAACTCGTGGTCTTGGTTGAGAACTTGCTTGCAATGGTATCTGGCTAGTTCATAATCGTCGGCGGCCGTGTGGGTATCGCAAGCATACTCTCGAAAGCACTGAATACAGGACAGTTTGCCGATGCGATGGCACACTTCTATGCCTCCCGTTAGGCATTCCTGCATCCCTTCCGAGTTGAAGCCGTCCAGCGCGCCTGTCGCTTCAGCCAGCACTTCGTAGGCACATGCGCCCATTGAGTAAATCATATTCTCATACTGGTCGAGGTCCAAAGAAGGCTCGATCTTTCGCGCCTGCTCTTCGTCTTCAAAGATGGCGATCAGTTCGACGGCACGTTCGCGGACCGTTTCGAACTGAAGCAGTCTTTCTGCCAGAGTCATTTGAAAGAAAGTGCCGAAGACATAGAAAGAAAGCTGTCCCTCAGACCGTGCTCTCGACCTAAGCTCACCATAGAGTTTATACGCCGATGCACAGAATGCCGACTCCATCAAATCGCCGGCTGCGTCGTTGATACCGGACAGTTCCTTTTCAATCGAATCTTGCTTAGACTTGTTCTTCTTTGCCACGCAGGAGGCCTTTTGTTGAATCGAGTTGGAACTGTTTTCTAGATTATAGCGAGTGTCAGGCGCTCGCTTGCCCTTAGCATCGCATCGATGTCGACGTGTGCTTCTCGTAATTCCGCATCTGCCTCGCAGATGGTTTCGTCTCGCGGAGACGAAGCTACGTGAAAAAACAGAATACTAGACGTCATCTCGCATGGTGCCATCCGGATTAGCCTGCCAGATTTTTCCCGTTTCCAACTCCAATGCAGTTAACCATCTCCCTCCGTAACAGTACGTGTCGATGCATACGAGATGAGGGATATCGAATATTTCGCCTTGCCGGTCATGCGTGTGACCAACCACGGCCTTTTTTCCCGAAATATGCGGTCCCGGAAGCGAGTTCGAAATCTTAACCCATCGTAACAGGTCTGCTGGCTGGTCAGTCAGTGGCAGGACAGGATCGTAATTGGCGTGAACGATGAAGTGGCTATCGTTTTCATAAAAATCGCCCATTCGTTTTAGGAAATCCCGATGCGATTGCGGCACGCATGCGAGGTCCCCAGAGAAACCATACGAGTCCATGGTTTCAACTCCACCATGATTGAGCCAACTGTAAGGCTCCATTTCGCGGTCGAGAACAGCGATAAACATCTCTTCGTGATTGCCCATCAACGCGACTAAGTTCGTCGACTGTTCCAGTTGAAGCAGACGCTCGAGAACACCTCGAGAATCTGGCCCTCGATCAACATAGTCGCCAACGGTAACAATGGTGTCCTCGCGCGTGGGTTGGATAGCTTCGAGCAGCGCATTCAAGGCGGCCAAACAGCCGTGGATATCTCCAATGGCAATCGTTCTGGGCATAACTTTCTAATCACTTAGGGCAATGGCGGTCTGCCTAATTCTTGTTTCAGAAAACAACATAGGATATTCGGCCTAACACCTTTCGCCTATGTCAAAAAACGAGACAACCCGTGGTCCTTGAATGTTCGTCGGTTGCCCGCAGTCGCAACGAGGACTGAACAGTTGAGACTTTTTGCCCCTCTAACCTAACTGCTTTTTGCTTCGACGACCCTTAATTTCCCTCCGGGTGAACACTGTAGGTAGCTTCTTCGCTAGCCATGGTATTGGCAAAGACTTGAGGTAGCTTTGACCCAACTAGCATTCCAAAAACACTCGCCCCGAGTCCAGCCAACTGGCCTGGAAACTCTTTCCCCCATGCCGGGACCAAGGTCAGGGTAAGCCAAACACTGACCCCCAGCGCGATACTGAGCAAGGCCCCTTGAGATGTCGCCCCCCGCCAGTAGAGTCCAAATGCCAAAGGCACAAAAGCGCCAACCAAAGTAACTTGGTACGCGGAAGAAACCATGTCGTAAATCGGCTTCCCCTCAACTGAAATCGCATATGTCAGAACCGTGGTCGCAAAAACAAAGATACTGATCCGCATTGCCTGCAGGAGATGGCGATCGTCAAGACTAGGCCACATATGCCGTAGTATGTTCTCGACAAAACTGGTTGAGGGTGCGAGCAGGGTCGCCGATGATGTCGATTTGATCGCGGAGACTAGGGCTCCAAAAAACAACACCTGCGCGAAAAATGGCATGTGATTTAGAATCAACGTCGGCAAAACTTTTTGCGGCTCATCACCCTTCAGAAGTTCTGTGGCAGCATCCGGCATGATAATCAAGGAGGCGGCTACGACAAACATGGGCACAAAGGCAAATACCAAATAGGAAAGCCCACCTATCACGGCACCGTTGCGAGCCGTATTGGCATCCTTGGCCGACATGACGCGTTGAAAAACGTCCTGTTGCGGTATTGATCCTATCATCATCGTAATGGCGGAAGCGATAAAGAATAGCCAGTTCTTGATAGACGGTTCGGGCAGAATGGTAAACAAATCGCGCTCGCTAGCCAAAGCGAACACTTTGCTAGCTCCGCCGGCCTGTCCGGCGGACACCCAGGCGATGTAAGACAAACCAATGACCAATACGATCATTTGTATAAAGTCCGTGTACACCACCGCCAGCATTCCTCCCATGATGACGTAAATGAGAACTAGGACCGTACCAACTACCATGCCTACCGATGCGCTAATAGCCCCTCCCGACAAAATCGAGAACACCAATCCGAGGGCAGTGATCTGGGCAGCAACCCATCCCAGATAACTTAGTATGATCAACGTCGAACACAGAATCTCGATCACGATACCATATCGATTTCGGAAATAGTCTCCAATCGAAAGCAGTTTCATTTTGTAGAGTCTCTGAGCAAAAAAGAGTCCGACAAAAACCAAACACATCGATGCACCGAAGGGGTCTTCGACGACCTCCTTTAGACCACCATTCACGAATTTTGCAGGGATTCCAAGGACCGTTTCAGCACCGAACCAAGTCGCAAAACTTGTGGTGACAACCATGATCAGCGGCAACCGATGTCCAGCGACCGCAAAGTCGGAAGTGTTCTTAATCTTAGAGCCAGCCCACGCTCCAATCGCTAATGTTCCGAGCAGGTAAAGGACGACTAGTGCAAGAAGTGCGGCGTTCATTCAACTCGATTCCAGGGTGTCGCCTTGTCGGCCGAATTGGGTTTATGGGCGCGGCATAGGCTCGATCGAGCCTATGCCCTGCGAAACAGTTGAGGACAACTGTTCTACAAAGCGCGAAACAGTTGAGGGCAACTGTTTTACTCTTAGCCGCGTTCGCTCAAGAACTGGAGAGGGATGAGCGTTCCGTCTCTGTCGCGGCAGTCCATTTCCAAGTGTTCTGGAAAAAGCGTATCGCTACCCAAGATTTGGACACTAACTCCCGCAGACTCTTCTAGTTGAATCATCTCGCGACGCTTGCGATTATTCAAGTAGCCTGCGACATTTTCGTTGACACGCACCACCACTTTGGCCGCGTTAGGCATTTGGCAAGCCATCATCAGCAATCGTTCGACTTCGATCGACATGCTCTCGGCAGTCTTGACCAAGCTTCGACCACGGCAACATGGGCAATCCTCGTAGACGCTTCGTTTGAAACTCGGACGAATGCGTTGGCGCGTCATTTCGACCAAGCCGAACGGACTGGTTCGAAGGATCTTGGTCCGAGCACGATCGCGATCCATCGCATCGCGTAGCGTCTTTTCTACCTTGCGACGATGGGAGTCTTTTCGCATGTCGATAAAGTCATTCACGATGACTCCACCTAGGTCTCGAAGTCGCAATTGCCGGGCGATTTCTTTGGCAGCGTTTATGTTTAAATGAAACGCGTTGTCCTCTGCGTTCTTGTCACCTCCGCGAAAGTTTCCGCTGTTGACGTCGATGGCGACTAAGGCTTCGGTTTGATCGATGACAATCGAGCCACCTCCCTTGAGAGGAACGACGCGTTGATGAATGCGACCGATTTCCTGTTCCAGCTTGTACTTGTAGAAAAGCGGTTCACGTCCTTCGTACATGTGCAATCGGTCAGCGACGCGAGGCATGACGAGCTCTACGAACTCCTTTGCTCGAAGAAATGCCTCGGGGTGATCGATGACGACCGAATCGATGTCTTCGGTGAACGTATCGCGAATCGTTCGAATGAGAATATCGCTTTCTTCGTACACGTCGCACGGGGCCGGCGTCGTTTGAACGCGTTTGACGATGACTTTCCAGAGTCGCAGCAAATAGGCTACGTCTCGAGAAAGTTCCTTGCGAGTGCGTTCGCATCCGGCCGTTCGAACAATGAATCCTACCCCCTTGGGAAGCTTCATATCGAGCATGAACCCGCGAAGCTTGCGCCGCTCGTCTTCGTCTTCAATCTTTCGGCTTACGCCAACGCGTCCCAAAGCGGGCATCAGGACCAAGTAACGTCCTGGGATGCTGATGTAGGTCGAGAGCGTGGGGCCCTTGGTGCCCATGCCTTCCTTAATGACTTGTACGAGGACTTCGTCGCCACGTCGAAAGATTTCTTGAATGGGGGGTTTGAAGCGAGGCCGTCCACTTCGGAGCTTGTTGCTTCGTCTAGGTCGACTTCGGCTATTGCCGCGAGTGCCGCTCGCTGCCTCTTCGGAATCGTCGTCGTCATCGTCACCCTCGTCTTGATCGTCTTCTTCGTTATCGTCCTGGACTTGGTCGTCA
>JANLUJ010000640.1:0-1730 GCA_031363425.1 Pirellula sp. | reverse complement strand
GCAGACTCATTGAGTATGCACAAGTTGGCTTGAACTTCACCCGTCTTCATCAAGTGAATCCCAGTCAACAGAACTCGGAACGTGTAAAGCAGCGGTTTGACTCGCGGTGGATTTTCTTTCTCGAAAAGTTTCCATTGGGTTGCTGCAAAGCCAAGGTAATGATGCGCATGATGTCGAGTGATACAGCTGGCCGCAATCGCTTTGAGCTCTTCATGCTCTGGCGTCGTGAACACGACGAGCGGGGACAGAAGCTGTTCTAGCACATAGCCATTCCTTTTTAGCATCAGACCAAAGAACTTCGCGGCATCGTGAGTGACTAAATCAATTTCCAAGCCATCATAGATCCCCTCTTTCTCAACCGTCTGTTGGCCATCGTCCAGGCTCAAAACGGTTTGAAGCGGAAGCAAATGCACACCGCGCAAATCGAAATCGGAATCAGGTGATGGAAATCCATACAAGTGAGCACCGCTTATTGTGGCGAACACGAGTGGAAATGGATGCGACTTCACATGAGTCATCATTTTTTCGTAATCGATCATGGTAATTCCTTCTGCATGGCGAGTTTTCTGGCGTGGATCAAGAACGCATTGACTCGTTCATAGTCGGGGCGATCAGGTAAAGTAGTCTGCTGAAACGCCTGTTCGAATTCGACTTGTAGTCGTTTGCGCCAAGCGTCAGCTTCTGCGAATGGAACTTCGCCTCGTTTAATCTCAAGCAACTGTTCTCGCTGCTGGCCTACTTCAACAGTGACCTTGCCTTCGCGAAGTACATCAATTCCTGAGATCAACAATCGAATCAGGTGCATCACGTGCTTCCACTTGACTCGGCCCTGGTTTCGAATGTCTGTTTGCATCTTCTTGAATTGGGAAGCGACGTAGCCTGAGTAGGTCTGGAAAACAAGCTTGGACAGGAACGCCTCTCGCATCGCAAGTAATTCTTCGGCCAACCCAACATCAACGGATACTCGAGCGAGAGTTACACAGATCATGAACCTGCGGCTGCTGGCTCCTGACCTTCAGGAGCAACTCCTAACCTTTCCCCGAATCTTGCAAGGGCGAGATGCCTTAGGCCTTCGCATGTTCCAAGCGATCGCATTGCAGCCAAGTTGGAAGAATCAAAGGGAGCAGTGGACGCAATTGAACGGAATCGATCAATTCGCCTCATCGTCGGTTGCTGCTGGCTGAACCCCACGAACGCCCTGAGCTATCCCGAAAAGTCGTTCGATTTCCACTGCTGGATGCTGATCCAATTGAGCGTCCGCTTGAGTCGCGAAAGGTGGTGTTATTTCGAGACAGACTTGTAGAACCCAAGCTACTACCGTTCGACGAGTGGAACGTTGTACGCCCACCATTCGTGGTCGCGGTTTGGATCACCCTTCCACTTGCGTCACGAAATGTTGTCTTATCGCCCGATTTTTCGGCGGAACCAATAGATCGACCTGAACCATCGCGGATGGAGATTCGGTTGCCGGATTGAGCTGCCGAGCCTTGCGTCCGACCGGACGCATCGCGGAAAGTCGTTTTGTCACCTTTCTGACTATTGAGCACTGAATGCAGATAGGTACTGGGCAATCGTTGCTTGCTTCGAACGTCATCAGATTGAGCGCGACAGTTGTCACCAAAAGCGATCGTTCCAAGAAAGCAAACTACGACGACAGTGCGGGCGAACATTTGGAAATTCCTGCGGTTTGTGTAATGGTAGATCAATTTACGCCAATTTAAAATTTTGAC
>JANLUJ010000637.1:0-7410 GCA_031363425.1 Pirellula sp. | reverse complement strand
CTTTACGTCCAATGGGCAAGCCCATTGGGGCGTTCCCTTGCAAAAAAAGGTCCGTGAGGGCTAACTTTTGTTTATGCAAGCCATTGCTTCATGATTTTCCCTCCGACATCCGTCAATCGAAAGTCTCTTCCCTGGTTGCGGTGAGTGAGCTTCAAGTGATCCAAACCGAATAGATGAAGCATCGTTGCATGCAGGTCATTGATATGGACAGGGTCCTTTGCAATCCCCCAACCAAGCTCATCGGTCTCACCAAAAACTTGGCCACCCTTGATACCTCCACCTGCCATCCACAGTGTGAACGCGAACGGGTGGTGATCTCGTCCGGTATTGGCGTCTCGCCCATTGCGATTTTCGCCGAGCGGAGTACGGCCAAACTCGGAGCCCCAAACGACCAGCGTACTATCGAGTAGTCCACGTTGCTTGAGGTCTTTCAAGAGTGCAGCGATCGGTTGGTCGACAACCCAGGTGTTGTACTTCAGGTCTTGGTTCAAATCGCTATGCTGGTCCCAGGCTTCGTAGATTATATTCACGAAACGAACGCCTCGTTCGACCATGCGCCTTGACAGCAAGCAATTGCGCGCGAAACTCAAATGCGCGTTGGCAACGTTTCCGCGACCTGTAGCCTGAGGGTGTTGAGCTCGTTCCACACCATAGTCGGACAAAGTCGAGGCCGACTCACCACGCAAATCGATCAATTCTGGGGCTGAGGCCTGCATTCGAAATGCTAACTCGTAGCTTGCAATGCGACTTGCAATCTCTGGATCATGCACTTCGTTGTAGCGGTTTTCGTTTAACGATTTTATCGCATCCAAACCACGTCGCTGCAATTCTGGTGGAAGACCGCTAGGATTCGTGAGATTTAAGATCGGCTCGCCTTCATTTCGAAACACCACACCTGCATAGTGGGATGGCAGGAAACCGCTAGAAAAAAGTGACGAACCACCGCTTGACCCTCGACCGCTGGTGAGAACCACATACCCCGGTAGATTTTGAGACTCCGTACCTAATCCGTACGTCAACCAGCTGCCAATGGTCGGCAGCCCAAAGGTCGACCGTCCACAACTGAGGAGCAATTGGCCAGGATGATGATTGAATTGTTCAGAGAACATGGAACGCACCATGAGAATGTCATCCGCACATGTTGCAATGGCCGGAAGGAAATCGGAGAAATCCATTCCGCACTGCCCATGCTTGGACCACTTCCGCGAAGACCCCATTAGTACTGCGGACTCTTTCTTGATGAAAGCAAACCGCACCTTGTCCAACAACTCGTTTGGAAGAGGCTGGCCGTGCAACTCGTTTAGTTTTGGCTTAGGGTCGAATAGATCCAATTGCGATGGAGCGCCGGCCTGCAAAAGGAAAATGCAGTTTTTTGCTTTGGGCGCAAAGTGCGATGGCTTCACGGCCAAAGGATTGGATGCCTCGTCTGCATTCAGCAAAGCTCCCAAAGCGGCAAGCCCCAATCCGCTGGCCGAAGAGGTCAGAAAACTCCGGCGAAGTTGTTCAAAGTGATTTTCAAAGGGGGACATGCTAAGATCTATTCGCGTGTGATGAACTCGTCCAAATTGATTAGAACGCGAGTGGTCGCAATCCAAGCCGCGTTCTCTTGAATGGAATAATTGGGAACTGCAAAGTTACCAACCAAAGCCTTGGCATCCTCCAAATGCTCGTCGTACCATCGTCGCGAGGATTCCAGCAAATCAAAGAGTTCATCAAGATCCGACTGGCCAGGTGGACGCGCAAGGCAAATACGGAAGGCGTTTTCAATTCGGGTCTTTGCCTCGACGTTTTCGCCGGATATTAGAATACGCTTTGCCAAAGCTTGTGCTGATTCAGCAAAGGACTCGTTGTTCAAGGCAACCAAGGCTTGCAAGGGTGTATTTGATTTGTTGCGATCCAAACAAGTTAGATTGGCATCAGGGCAATCAAATGTGATCAAGTTGGGATGGGGTGCCGTTCGCTTGAAAAACGTGTACATGCCTCTTCGATAGCGATCTGCTTCCTTCGAAACCGTCCACTTAAAATTCCCTGCGTAGCTCAACTCCGCAATGCCAAGTGGCAGCGCAGGAAAGACACTTGGGCCGCCAATCTTGTGAGCCAACAGCCCGGCGGCATCCAAACTGATGTCGCGAACAATCTCCCCCTCGACCCGAAGCCGATTTTGGCATGCAAGAAGTTGATTTTGCGGATCGATTTCCAATACCTCCAAGCGCCGCTTGGAGGATTGGCGATACGTAGCCGACATCACGATTTGCTTAATCAATGCCTTACGTGACCAAGCAGACTTTGGATTGGAACTCCCGAATTCATCGTCCGCGTCCATTCCGATGAATTGTCGAGCGAGCCAATCCAGGAGTTCCGGATGTGACGGAGCGTCCCCGCGAATGCCGAAGTCATTGGCTGTCTTGACAATGCCCGTTCCGAAGAGCGTTCGCCAGACGTGGTTGACGGTGACTCGAGGCGTGAGCGGATTGTCTTTGGAAACGAGCCATTGGGCCAGATCCAATCTGTCGCCGAGTTCGTCGGATTTGCGGGGCGCCAGCGGCCTCAGAGCGCCAAGACCGTTCGGTTTGACTTCGGCGTCCGATACCGGCTCCAGGAACTCACCGCGTCGCAATACGAAAGTCTTTCGAGGTTCCTTGGTTCTTTGCCCGATAACCCGAACGGCAAGCTCAGGCTTTGCAGGCTCCTTCTTTCGAAGTGAAACAAGCTTTTCAACGAGGGGTTTGGTAATTGGTTCGATGCCGCTGAAATGATCGAGCAACTCCTGACGCTGTACTTCACCTCGTTTTTCGTCCGCGACGTTGAGTATCTTCACGATGTTCTCGGGAATGCCGAGTCTTTTCGGAACATCGGATGCATCCAAATTCGATTGTGGAAGGATCTGACTCTGAATCTCCTTCTCCCACTTGGCCATCGATGGGCCAAGTCCGTTTTGTGCATCGCGCAGTGCATTCTGTGCAGAGGCAATTGCAGCTTCGTGTGACGCAAGTGACTTTTGATATTGTTTAATCTCATCCTCGGATTTGGGAACCACGAAGGATTGTTCATCGCCGTTGTTGTAGAAAGCAAACAATTGGTAATACTCTCGCTGGCTGATCGCATCGTATTTGTGCGAATGGCATCGTGCGCAGCCAATTGTCAATCCAAGCCAAACGGCACCGGTTGTTTCAGTCCGATCGAAGCAAGCCTCCACCCGAAATTGCTCTTGATCGGCCCCTCCCTCGGTGTTGGTCAACGATTGGCGATGGAATGCAGTAGCCAAGCGTTGTTTCTGCGTCGCATCGGGCAGCAAATCGCCCGCAAGCTGTTCGATGGTGAATCGGTCGAATGGCATGTCGGAGTTGATGGCGTCGATGACCCAGTCTCGCCAAAGATAGGCGTCTGGCCGTGGGTTATCTTTTTCGTAACCATCGGAATCTGCGTACCGGGCCATATCGAGCCAATGCCTGCCCCATCGTTCACCAAAGTGCGGCGACTCAAGCAATCGATCCACAAGGTTTTCGTAAGCATGCGGCGTAGAGTCAGAGACGAACGCATCTACTTCCGCGATTGATGGTAAGAGACCGATCAAGTCTAAGCTGAGCCGCCGAATCAACGTATACCGATCGGCTTCGCAGGATGGAGCTATATCTCGGCTTTCCAGTTTGGCGAGAATGAATTGATCGATTGGGTTGATAACCCAATTCGGCGTGATGACTTGTGGTGGCACATGTGGAGCTAGCGGTTGATACGCCCAATGGCCTTTCTTGAGCGCATTCGTGGAATCAACATCAAGCCATACAGCGCCTTGATCGATCCATGCTCGAAGTATTGCGATTTCAGCTGGCGACAAACGGGCACCCTCGGGTGGCATGACTTTGTCCGAGTCGGTGGAAGCAACGTATTGAATCAATCTGCTTTGAGCGCTCTCGCCTGGTGCAATGGCTTTGCCCGAATCGCCGCCTTGCATGGCAAGTTCACGGTGATCGAGTCGAAATCCGCCTTCTTGTTTCTGTACGCAGTGGCAGGACAAGCAATGCTTTGCGAAGATGGGCTGCACATCGCGCGCGAACTCGATTTCTCGAACGGCGTGAATGGGCAAATCATCCGCGAAAAGGAGTCCGAGGTTTGTCATTGCGACGGCAACAACAAGGAGATGGGTCCGCATAAATTAGTCGAAGCCGCAGTAAAAGGGTGGAGGGAGGGATTTGGCGGGAGATTCTCAGATTTGCAGACTCTCATTATACAGCGCCGCCCGTATGCCGGTTCAACAAATTGCACCCATGTTGGTCCAATCGACCCTCCCAAGCCTCGATCGCCGCGGACTGTCGGGTAGAATACAGAATAGTTAGTTGGATGTACAAAACCGACGTAAAGAGCGCCAAACGATGAAGAGTCCTTTTCCAGGAGTTGATCCCTACCTCGAACAACACTGGGGCGACGTACATACCAGACTGATGGTCTATATCAGTGATCAGATCGCCGACCAATTGCCAAGCGACTTACAAGCGAGAGTCGAGGAAAGTGTGTGCGTCGATCTGGATGAGTCGTCCCGATGGATCTATCCGGACGTTAAAGTTGTCGAATGTCCAGAGGCATTGTCATCAGCAGCAGTTGCCGTGGCCGTGGCTGACGCGATCATTGCAGAGCCGACCATTATCCCGCTACCGAGCGAACAATCGACTCAGCGACATATCGAAATCGTCGACTTGAATAGCGGCAATCGGGTTGTCACTGCCATAGAGTCACTAAGCCCCGCCAACAAACAAGAAGAGTCAGGTCGCAGTGCTTATCGTCGCAAGCAACGTGAGTACATCGAAGCCGGCGTCAATCTTGTAGAGATCGATTTCATTCGTACAAGCGCATTTATTGTCGCCGCTCCTAAAGGGCGTATACCATGGGACATGCGCACGACATATATCGTGTGCATTCGTCGAGCCTATTGGCCTGAGCAAGCGGAAATCATCTCGATAGCACTAGACCAGCCCATTCCCAACTTCCGTATTCCGCTACGACAGACCGACGCCGATATTGTATTGAAATTGCAGCCGTTATTGGACGATTGCTATCGGCGTGGCCGCTACGCCTCGATCGACTACAGCCAACCGCCTCGTCCCAAACTCGACGACAAGGCAACCGCTTGGGCTGATGGCTTGCTTGGAACGAGGAAGCAGACGATGCCAAGCAATGCAAAGCAATGAACAACCAACGGAATATTAGTAGGGCTGTTGCAGCGCATCACACAAAAACTTCATCAGTGGTTTCGCATTTTCAAACGTGACCATTATCTTGTCGCAGATATCAGCCTGAATAAATTCCTTTTCGTTCAATGGCGTGATGCCGGCGAAACTTTTGCGGCGAAGGTCCTCGATCGCTGGATGATTCGGGTCTATGCCTCGAGGTGCCGTCTTTAGCGATTCTCCATCGAATTTATATTGCGATACAAATTTCTTGTTGTTGCGAACTCTATTCCAGCCTACGGCGTCGTCCATAATCGCCTGTCGAATCGCAGCCAGGGGTTCGGACGGGGGCAACCAAATGCCAGCTGCAATAAAACATGCTTCGGGCTCAAGATGAACATACAGGCCAGGCGCATGGACGTCGCCGCCGATAGAATGGCGGAAGTGGATACCCACGTTTGTTTTGTAAGGCGTCTTGTCTTTTGCAAATCGAGTGTCTCGATAGATCCGCATGATCGAGCCGCCGACACGTTTTGGCTCGGCTAACAAATACCGCGAATGCTTGGCAAGGCGAGGTTGCATTTGCGTGACAAAGTCCATGGCCGCCTGCAGTACATCTTGCTCGTATCTCGGTTTGTTTTCAGCAAACCATTCCCGATCGTTGTTGGATTTTAGTTCTCGTAGAAACGAAAAAAGCCGCGGCGAAAATGGTGACTTGGCAGAAGATGGAGTAGCTTTTTTCATTCGTCGCTTGTACTTCGAAACAATCGAATAAACAAATCAATGATGGGGGACATGGCAATTGCCATGAACGCCAGGAGGAATACCATGTTGGCCGCAAGCCACTGTTCTTCCGGCAAAATCACAACTGCTCCAAGCAAGCCAAGTGCAGCGATAAAGAACATTTCAAACCGATAAGGGCGTTGCCAAACCGAGTACCAGAGCAACAACGTCCAAAAGGCGAGCAGCAAGCCAACCGTATTCATTCCAAGCCAACCGAACAAGGCAAGCAAACAGGCAAGTACCCAATAGTACGGTCGAATCTGCGACAACCGCAGGCGAACACGACGAATGATTCGAGTGATTGGATTAGTCATGCTGAAAGGAGGCAAGCTACCATTCTGATTGCCAAGGCTTGGTGATGTTTAGAATGGCTCCCAAAATGGCGCAGCATACGCAAGCGGCCAAAAAGACTCGAAACCATGTGTTGGTCAATCGGCCAAACACGATATCAATAACGCAAACGAGCGAGGGAAGAAATAGTACCGATCCCATGAGCCAATTGGGAAGGGGCTTTGCTTCAAAAAAACTGCCAACGGCCAAGCAGGCAACAGCCATGATTCCGAGGGGAATAACCACGGTCGAAAGCTGCCATCCATAATGTAGTTTCGCCGTACTTTTTGCGAAGACCCCAACCAATGATGCTCCGGCGGCCACTCCGATTCCCGCGAGTGCCCATTCCGCGAGGCCAGCGTAGTACTGAATCACGATGGCCGTGACACATCCGAGTTGACCGAGTACGGTCAACGAAACCCATCGAGAACCATCCGATTTGGCAATTGAATTCAAGGACGATATGTTCCACATTGCAGCCAAGCAACTTACTGCCATCCATGGAAGCAATTTGGCCGATTGATCAGCCCATGCGATACCCTCATTGAGGCACACGTATAAGATGCCAATTGCAATGGATGCGACCGCGACACCAGCCATAGCGGTGTAATGAATCGGAACGGCAAAAATCGATCTAACCAAAGCCAAGAACAGCATGCCGCCTGGAATCATCCAAACCATCCATTGCCATTGATAGGACGCTCGCCAACTCGACCATTCGGCAGGTTTCAGAACCAGGTCGCGTTGCCATAAATCCGAGCCAATCATCCCGATCGCGCACAGGAATGCTCCCGAAAATGTTAGGAAGGCGATTCCCTTAACGGGTTCGTCGTCGTAAAAATCTTCGTCTTGGTCAGTTCTAGACAACAGGTAACAGCCGATCAGCGAACATACAGCTGGCAGCAGAAGTCGCTGCAGAACGATCTGGAGTTCAAAGCTCATTTGGATTCCGGCTCAATGAACATTTGGGTCAGATGTCGATACGCCGCCTCGTCGAATGCAACATCCGTTTCGGCTAGGAAAAGTGAGCCCGCTTCGGGTGAATCTTTTCGTCTCTCTGTTGGCATGTTCTCAACAGCGGTCGTAATCACTAGCCAAACTCGACCGTCCCAGGCAACCCATTGGGGACAAGTCG
>JANLUJ010000641.1:0-6426 GCA_031363425.1 Pirellula sp. | reverse complement strand
AAGAGCACGGTTTTTGGACAGATTGCGGAGCGACTCAAGCTGCGGCCTCCGGAGACGGAATTTGAACGTGGGGTCCATCGCTTCGGCTACCTTTTGACACGAGTGATGTTCGTGATGTTTATAGCTGTGCTGGCGGTCAATCTTCTCCGTGCAAAACCGGCGCTCGACTCATTGCTGTTCGCACTCGCCCTAGCCGTTGGTTTGACCCCTGAACTCTTGCCCGCCATCTAGCCCTCCGACATTCGGAGTGCAATTTATTGAGTCTTCCAACAATCGTTTGGTCTGCGAATATCGATGCTGACCGACACTCGCCTGATAGCACCCTATCCGTGCGAGCTTAAAAAAGCAACATCCGATCTCGAAAACAATCCGTTCTTGTGCCCCAAGGGCTGAGATGCCAGCCGACTACTTTCCTTGTCTCGAATCGACTTGCGTCTCAGACCGGATTTATCTTGGTCGGCAAAAATCGATCGGTGCTCCAAAAAAATTAGCCGCGATTGCCCATTGCCTTCCGGTCGCCGTGCGTTAACGTCGTGCTGGTTAGTGAAGAACTGAAATGCATCGACAACACATTGGAAGACGAACAGAGACGCGGCGTCGTTGCAACGCGACCTGCGTCGAGCCGAAATCGAGCCATACGCTTGGGTCATCAATCAATGCTTGTCACCTCTGACAATTCACGATACCGACCTGTCGATCGCGAAAGCGTAGATAACGAGAAAGAAGTCGTTCGATGGCGGCAATACAAGTGCTTGGAACTGGGCAGACTGAAATCTACTGTTGTGGCATAGGCTTCCAGCCTGGCTGTTGCGCCCCATGCCAAGCCACTGCGGGGATGCCGCTGACCTGGCCCTGACCAAATATGTTTCGCCAATTTTGTTACCAGCCGATTTCGTCGCTAAAATCTTGTTAAATTAGTGAGCTATCCCGGCAATCACGTACCTCGGTACAGTCATTCATTGGCAGAACCCACGCAGAAAATTTGACTATGCACATTAGAAAAACAAGTTTGACGTTTCTATTACTTGTTCTGCTTCGTGAAGTTACGTATGCAGACGACTGGCGTCAGTTTCGTGGGCCGCATAGCAATGGGGTGATTCAAGACATCAAGATCCCTGAGGTTTGGGGTGTGGACTCCAATATCAAATGGAGAATTGACGTACCCGGCGAAGGTTGGTCGGCACCTGTTGTTGTCGGACAAAAAGTCTTTGTTACCACTGCAGTTTCTTCGGGGCAGAAGAATAAAGAATCGGATCACGATTGGAAGGTGATGTGTTTTGACGCGGCTACTGGCAAGAGCCTTTGGTCCAAAATTGCAATCAAGAGTAAACCGCGATTGGGCACACATCGAGACAACACCTACGCATCCGAGACGCCCGTCACCGACGGCAAGCATCTCGTCGCCTATTTTGGCATGATGGGTGTCTTTTGCTATGACCTCGAAGGCAAAGAACTTTGGAAAATTGATTTAGGGAACTTTAAGATGCAAAATGAATGGGGGACGTCGAGTTCGCCCATCATCCATAATGGACTTCTTTTCCTTCAAGTGGACAACGAGCAGAAGTCCTTCTTGGTCGCGTTGGATGTCTCGACCGGCAAAGAGAAATGGCGGAAAGATAGAGACGAATCGTCCAATTGGGGTTCACCGATAATATGGACAAACGCAACAAGAACGGAACTGGTTACATCCGGTAAGACGATTCGATCTTATAGGCCAGAGGATGGATCCTTGCTATGGCAGGCATCGTTGAACGCGGGCGGTGTTAGCTCCAGCCCGTCGGGGAATGCGGACCTTTTGGTTGTCGGAAATCAAGGGAGGCAAGGGGCTGGGATGATGGTAATAAAAGCCGGGGCAGCAGGCGACATTACTCTCAAAGCCAATGAGACGTCGAATTCAAATATATTGTGGAGCACGAAAGAATTTGGTCCTCAAAGATCGTCGCCATTGGTTATCGATGGCCAAATTTTTCTACCGGGTGGTCGCGACGGTCAATTGATCTGTGTCGATGCAAAGACCGGTACCAAGCTCTATCAAAACAGGCTGCCGGATGCGGGTGCGTTTTGGGCTTCGCCTTGGTCGTACAAGGGGTTGGTATACTGCCCGGATGAAAAGGGCAATACTTTTGTGCTTAAGCCTGGCCCGAAAATGGATCTCGTTCGCGTGAACAGACTTCCACCCGAGGAGAACGCGCGCTATTGGGCAAGCTCGGCGGCCAGCGACGGGGCGTTGTTCATTCGATCCACCAACACTCTTTACGCGGTTTCGTCGCCATGAGTAAATGGAATCGAGTATTGGGCCATCTACGACGGTTTAAGCCAATAGAATTGTTTTTAGTCATCGTTGGTTTGCACTGTGCTGACGACGGCACGCCGCTGCGCGGGTTAAACGAGTCGCAAGGCTCGCAGAACATGGCTAGCCGATCGAGGTCCTCAAACCTCGATCGCGAACGGCAGGAAAACGAATGGGAGTTGCAATTCGCAAGCCAGTTGGATGCATTTATTGGGCCTGTCGCCGCTGCTCGGGTTAAACAAGTCGCAGATGCGCGTGACGAACAAGACGCCGCTGCGCGGGATAAACATGTCGCAGATGCGCGTGACGAACAACACGCCGCTGCGCGGGTTAAACATGTCGCAGATGCGCGGGACGAACAACACGCCGCTGCGCGGGTTAAACATGTCGCATTTGTTCGGCAGGGTAATCGATTGGCAAAGGAATCGAGCCCCTATCTGCTGCAGCATGCGCACAATCCAGTCGATTGGTATCCTTGGGGAGAGGAAGCTCTTGAGCGAGCCAAAAACGAACAAAAGATGATCTTTCTGTCTGTCGGGTATGCGGCCTGCCATTGGTGTCACGTGATGGAGCGTGAGTCGTTTGAGGACAAAGAGATTGCCAAATTCCTGAACGAAAATTTTGTTTGCATCAAGGTCGATCGTGAAGAAAGACCCGACATCGACCAAATCTACATGACTGCAGTGCAAATCATGTCTGGCCGCGGCGGATGGCCGATGACCGTACTAATGACCTCGGATGCCAAGCCGATTTTTGGAGGATCTTATTTTCCGGCCCGCGATGGCGATCGAGCTAACCTACCAGGTTTCTTGACGATCGTCCGAAAAGCGTCGCTGCTGTGGAGGGACGGGCGTACGGAATTGAAGGAACAAGCGAATCGAATTGCAGAAGCATTGAGAGCGGCTATGGCCTCGACCGAATCGATGCCGGGAGGAACCGAGATCGATCGAGACGCGTGTAGACGCTTGCTGAGCGAGACACAACAACGATTAGCGAACGGCTTCGATACAGAATACGGCGGATTTGGATTTATCGAATCCAACCCGAGCCGTCCAAAGTTTCCAGAGCCATCGAATCTTGTTTTCTTGCTTGAACGGTCGAAGCGTGCGTCATTGCCAAAAACAGAACGCGATGCAGCGAACAAGATGTTGGTCAAGACGCTAGACTCGATGATTGCTGGTGGTATCTACGATCATTTGGGTGGTGGCTTTCATCGTTATAGTACCGACCGGTATTGGCGTATTCCGCACTTCGAAAAGATGCTATACGACAATGGTCAGCTTGCAGAACTCTATGCGAACGCATTCGAAGCAACTGGACGAATGGAATATAGGGATATCGCCGAAGGAACGTGCGACTTCGTTATTCGCGAATTATCCGCGCCAGGCGGGGCGTTCAACGCGTCTCTTGATGCCGATTCAGAAGGCGAAGAAGGTAAATTCTATCGATGGGAGAAAGTGGAACTCAACAGCGTTGGAAAGTCCATCGATGGGTTTAGTCTTTTTTCAGAAATATATGGCTTTGGGGAGGCCCCTAATTTTGAAAGCAAGTACTTTGCACCACAACCAGGCAAGACCCTGACCCAAGTCGCCGAAGAACGGCATCAGCCACTGCAGACCCTTATGCCTTCGCTAACGAATGTGCGGAAATCCCTTTTCAAAATGCGCGCCAAGCGGATTCGCCCTTCTACGGACGCAAAGATTTTGACCTCTTGGAATGGCCTCATGATCGCAGGCTTGGCTGACGCCGGTCGCATTTTGAATCGCCAAGACTATATCGAGGCATCTGCAAAGGCGGCAGAATTCCTACTCAAGGAACTCAAGACGCCGGACGGTCGATTGCATCGAAGCTATGCACTAGGTGAAAGCAAACTGCGGGGATATCTGGACGACTATGCATTCTTTGTTTATGGTCTGCTGCGTTTGCACCTCGCAACCGAAGACGACCGTTGGTTACAACAAGCAATCGCTATTACCAACACACAGATTCGATTTTTTCGAAACGAAGACTCTGGGGGCTTTTACTACACGGCAGCTGACCATCCCGAGTTGATTGTTCGATTTCAGGATCCAGTCGATGGAGTGATTCCATCAGGCAATAGTATGACGGCCGCTAATTTGCTTTACTTGACTTATAGAGCAAATCGAACTGAATTCGACGAGCCCTTGCGAAGGGTGTTGCTATCATCCATTGCGTTGCTCGAAAGGAACCCACGCGGTGCAACCTTGATGTCGGCACAGATCGGTAATTGGCTTGATAGGCAATAGATTGAAACGATCGGCAGACTGAAATCCAAAGTAGCATGGCCCCCTGGGCCGTGTGGCGCTCGGGCCAGGGGCCCAAGCTACGGTAACACAATTTCTGCCCTTCGCCTGATTGACGGCTCGGCATCAAGACCAACCTCAAAACCCGCGCAAAAGAATAACTCATGAAACCTGTCTTCTTTTTGCTTTTGTTCACTGCGAGCCTTTACAACTACGCCTTTGCTGCTGAACCGCGTCCAAACGTTCTGTTTATCGCGATTGACGATCTCCGCAATGATCTTGGAGCTTACGGCGTTTCCCACGCCAAGACACCTCAACTGGATGCTTTTGCCAAGACCGCGCGAATCTTTAGTTCGCACTATGTACAAGTGCCGACGTGCGGTGCTTCGCGATGCGCTTTGATGCGAGGTCGGTACCCAACAGTTGCTGCTCAGGTTGGTAACAACGGCATTAAACAGACGCAGCAAGAATGGGGTGTGCTGAGCCTGCCCTCGGTGTTTCGTAGCAATGGTTATCGCACGCTTGCGCTAGGTAAGATCACACACTATCCCGGTGGCATGACCGGCAAAGACTGGGTAGAGGGCCCGGAGGAATTGCCTGGTGCATGGGATCGGTCTTGGGTCCCCGACGGTCCTTGGAAAACTCCCGAGGCCATGATGCACGGTTACGCAAACGGGGTCGCACGCGTGCCAGGCAAATCGCCGCCTTGGGAGTCTCACAATGGGCCGGATGATACTTATCCAGATGCTTGGGTAGCGATGGAAGCTGTCCGCACCCTTGGGGAATTGGCATCTCAAAATCAACCTTGGTTCTTCGGTGTAGGTTTTTTTAAACCGCATCTGCCGTTTGCTGCTCCAAAAAAATGGCATGACTTGCATTCAGATGGTGTACCTGATCTAAGTCAAGCTGCCGCGGCCAAGCCGACGTGGCCATCAGGTTGGCACAATAGCGGGGAGTTCCGATCGAACTACGGACACGAAGCGAAACGAAACCCAGACACCGATATCGAATATGCGAGGCTAATGAGAACCGCGTACGCTGCCAGCATGAGTTATATGGACGCCCAAGTTGGGAGAGTGTTGACAGCCCTGCATGAACTAGGAATGGAAAAGAATACCATTGTCGTAGTATGGAGCGATCACGGTTTCTTGCTCGGTGAGCATTCGATTTGGGGCAAACACTGTCTATACGAGCGAGCGCTTCTGTCTCCATTGATGATCCGTAAACCCGGTCTCAATAAGCCGGGTCAGGTCTGCCCTGCAACAGTGGAGACCGTCGACTTGTTTCCTACGCTCGTCGATCTTTGTGGTTTGCCCGCGCCGACAGGCCTAGATGGTCGCAGCTTGCGACCGATGTTGGCAGATCCTACGATTGCAGCAGTCAAGCCTGCACACAGTTTTTGGACGGGTGGTCAGAGAACCATGAGAACCCAACGCTGGCGCCTAATCATGCATCCAGGTAAGGAAGATGGTGCACCGCAGATCGAATTGTTCGACTACCAAATAGATCCCGACGAAACACTAAATCACGCTGAAGCGCATCCCGAGGTCGTTCGCGAGTTGCTTGCACACTTCAATGGAATCCCAGAGATTGATAGATCTTTACAGATGTCAAAGGCCGAAGATAAATGACTGTCCAATTCATGCAACGACTAAGCCTCCTAACCATATCACTTTGTTTGTCATGGACGTCGCCTGCATTCGCTGCCGAGCGCCCGAATATCCTTTTCGCTATTGCCGACGACTGGGGTTTGCACGCGGGCGCCTATGGAACACCTTGGGTGCGGACCCCTGCTTTCGATCGAATCGCAAGGGAAGGACTGCTATTTAAGAATGCCTATACACCGATGGCCAAATGCGCTCCGTCGCGAGC
>JANLUJ010000620.1:0-2473 GCA_031363425.1 Pirellula sp. | reverse complement strand
GACCCAGCGCAACCTGGCGCAATGTGCAAAATCCCTGGGATTTCGATAGGTTTGCGGTTGGGATAGAGTTAAGCATTTTGGTCACTTTCTGATAGTGAAATACCCTCAAAAACCTGCTTGTTTCTGAACCGTCCGAAGTTGCGTTTTGAGTGTGCAAAACGGGTCAAGCTCGGCTTGATAAGGTGAGCGGCGGCAAGAGCAGCAGCACATGTGATGTATGGAATCGTGAAAAACAAAAGTTCCGACCAGCTTTCTTGGGCAATGAATCCAACCGGCGTCCCAAGAATCCAAAGCATTTCTTTTGCTCTAGCTCCGAAAAGCAATCCGGAGCTTACGAAGAGCAACGCTGGCAGTACAAGCAGACTTATCAAAACGGTTCCTCGCCAGGGAAGCACATAGATGTACAGGGCATGCGCAGCAACGCCCGCAGCAATCGCAATGGTCCAAATTACCACAATCGCGATCGGCTCATGTCGAAAGTCGGAGAGCAGGAAAAGCCACAAAGCGAAAACAGCAGTCAATGCGAACAAGCTCCGAAGGCTGATTGGACTGCCTTTGAGATTCCGCTTTTGGCTACTGGCTGCTTCGTTTTCGATGTCGTCAGGCATGGTCACATCTTATTGCTCGCGAAGCTGCTGCGCTGACTGAAACACGAACTCAACTAAAGAATTCTGCCAAATTTTTGTCCACCGCAACCATTCCATTTCAATGAAATTCTAGGAGGGAAGTATTATGAAAATCGAAATGTGGGTTCTTGATCGTGTCAAGCCATACGAGAACAATCCTCGCAACAATGATAACGCTGTTGATGCAGTCGCAGCGTCCATCCGTGAGTTTGGTTTCTCACAACCTATCGTTGTCGACAATGACGGTGTGATCATCGTCGGTCACACTCGACTTAAAGCTGCGAAGAAACTTGGACTCGAACGCGTTCCGGTCGTTGTCGCATCACACTTAACGCCGGATCAGGTCCGCGCATTTCGTATAGCCGACAACAAGACTGCCGAATTGGCCGAATGGAATTATGATCTGCTGCCGATTGAAATCGAAGCACTGAAGGAAGCTAACTACGATCTTGGCATACTGGGTTTCGATTACGAAGAGCTCGCCAAGATCATGGGCAATGGAATCGACGAGGGGCTGACCGATCCCGATGATGTTCCGCTGCCGCCGGACGAAGCGATCACGCAACCCGGCGACCTGTGGATACTTGGAAACCATCGGTTGCTCTGTGGCGATTCGTCGAATCCGGAGCATCTCGATCGACTGCTTGCTGGCAAACCGATTCATCTTTGCAATACGGACCCGCCGTACAATGTGAAGGTAGAACCGCGAAGCAAGAATGCGATCGCAGCTGGCTTGAGCTCGTTTACCCATGATGCAGCTTCATCGAAGCTCAAGAACGATCAGGGCATGGCTGCCTTCACGCACGCGATCAACAAAAAGAATAAGGCGAAAGCTGGCGGAGTCGCAACTGTGGACTTGCCCAGACAGAAGATGCGGGCGAAAGATCGTCCGCTGGCAAACGATTTTGTTTCCGACAATGAATTTGATCGGCTGCTTGATGCATGGTTTGGAAATATTGCACGTGTCCTTGTTCCTGGTGGTTGCTTTTATATTTGGGGCGGGTACGCGAACTGCGGAAATTATCCCCCGTTCCTAAAAAAACATAACCTGTATTTCAGCCAAGCGATCATCTGGGACAAGATGCATCCGGTGCTTACACGAAAAGATTTCATGGGCGCTCATGAATGGGCGTTCTATGGATGGAAGGCGGGTGCAGGACACGAGTACTACGGTCCGAACAACATGACCGACCTGTGGCACGTAAAGAAGATACCTCCGCAACAGCTTGAGCATTTAACGGGCAAGCCCGCAGAGCTTGCGGTTCGTGCCATTCAGTACTCGTCGTTGCTCGGTCAGAACGTGCTTGATCTATTCGGTGGCTCGGGATCGACGATGATCGGCGCGGAGCAAACTGGCCGCAACGCATTCTTGATGGAACTAGACGCTCCCTATTGCGACGTAATAATCGATCGTATGCAAAGGTTCACTGGCAAGCCGGCAATACTTGAACGAACGGGCGAGTCTCCAATTCCTATGGGAACGAGGGAGGAGAACATGCGGTGAAATCAAACAAACCAATTGCGAATCATTCTGAATGGGTTCGAAAGAAGCTTGCGATTTCCTTCTTGTGCATTTTGCCGCTGGTGGTTCCCAGGACAAGTTCGACTAGTTCTTCATCAGTGGCTTCGATGGCAACGTCATTGATCTCCAAGAAAATGAGCGCTGCCTCCAATCCAACTCGTTTATTTCCATCAATGAAGGGATGGTTCATCACAATATGGTAAAGGTAAGCCGACGCCATTTCAAAAATATCTACATGCAGATATTGGTCTCCAAATCCGGACTCGGGTTGAGCCAAAGCAGACTCAAGCAAACCCAAATCGCGAACGCCAGCACTTCCGCCGTA
>JANLUJ010000639.1:0-7806 GCA_031363425.1 Pirellula sp. | reverse complement strand
CCTCCAGCAACGCTCATCCCAACTCCACCGTAGATGTCAACCTGATCGTCGCCGGAATCACCGCGAACAGTAAGCCCGTTGCCACCTGTCACCACGAACTTATCTGCGTCCAAACCTCCGTCTAATACAATATTGCTGCCGCCAGCGAGCATCATTTCGTCAGCACCCGCTTCGCCAATAATTCGAATGAATTGCCCTCCGAATACCTCTGCTCGATCGTCCCCCGCCCCTAGATAAATGAGCATGTCAGAGCCGGATCGAATGGTAACGCGATCGACACCATCGTCCGTGATTGCGACAAAATGCTCTGCCCCATCAACCATAACGATATCGTCTCCCCCTCGCAGATCGACGCCTACATTAGAGCTGGCCGCGACGGTGACGGTGTCCTTCAACGACGTGCCGAAGATACCTACGTTGGAACTACCGCCTGAGATCGCGACCGTGATACCTTGTGTGCCCGCAGTTCCAAAGAAACCACCCTCAACGCGTGTGCGCGAGGCGTTCGCGAGCGTGATGTTGTCCCCGTAACCACCGTAGATGTCGACGTTTTGCGAGGATGTCACGATCATGATGGTTCCCGTGGCAACGCTACCGAAGATATCAACGTTTTGACTCGACGTCACAGCAATCGAACCAGGGTTGGCTGAACCGAAAATATCCACATTGGTAGAACCAGTGACGTTGGCTCCCAGTGACGGACCGTTTGGTGAGGTGGAGCCAAAGATGTCCACGTTTTGCGAACCGGAAACCACAACAGTGAGTTGCCCAGGACTTGCAGAGCCGAAGCCGGTGGACGCGATCACGGCAGTACCCACTCCATTGCTATTGACACCGACCATGTCGACTCGTCCACTCACGAGGCCATAGATGTCCACGTTTTGGCTTGACGTCACTCGGATGCTATCCTGGCCAGCTGCCGATCCGAAGATGTCTACGTTCGAAGAACTGTTTACCGTTGCATTTAGTTGTCCGGCGGAGGGCGCTACCGAGCCAAAAATATCGACATTGGTTGAACCATCGATTTTGATCGTCCCAATTGGCCCAGCAGTTCCAAAGATATCAATGTTGGAAGAGCCGCCATCGACTCGTATCGTCCCGATTGGGCTGGACGATCCAAAGATATCGACGTTGGTGGAACCACCGATGTTGATCGTCCCGATTGGCCCAGCTTGGCCAAAAATGTCAACGTTGGACGAGCCAGCGACCGTGATCGTTCCAACCGGTGCTGATGAACCGAAGATATCCACATTGGTGGAACCGCCTTCGATTCGGATCACTCCAACGGGCGCAGCAGATCCAAAGATGTCAACGTTGGTGGAACCACCACTGATGGTGCTGCTAAGTTCTGGACCAGTTGGAGAAGCTGACCCAAATATGTCTACATTGGTTGACCCGCTGACAGCAACCGAAACTGCATTTGTGGTTACCGATCCGAAATCGCTTATGAAAACTCGGTTCGTGCCAATCAATTTGTTCAATTCAACGGTGCCTGATTTCATGCCAAAGATATCGATGTTGCTGCTACCTGCCGCGGTCACCGATGAACTTTGTGGGTTTGCAGAACCGAAAATGTCGACGTTGGTCGAATTGGTTACGCCAACACTCAGACCGGGACCGCTGGGCGAGACAGATCCGAAAATATCGACATTGGTGGATCCACTTACTGTTGCATTGGATGGTGCCGGCGACGCGCTACCGAAGATCGTGGAGAGGATCGAGCCACGAACCACGTTCAACAACGACATCGCGCCACTTCCGAAGATGTCTACATTGCTACTTCCTGCCGCAGTCGTCACGCTTCCCGGCGTTGAAGTGCCAAAAATATCAACATTGCTTGAGCTTGAAACGCCGATGGTCGAAACAGTTGGTAAAGCCGATCCGAAAGCATCGGTCAAACCCCTTGAACCATTGTTGCCATAAACCTTGCCGCTGATTCGGCTAGCGGTAAGCGAATTCACACCGTCGCCAAGCGAAATGGAAACGTCCGAGTAGATGGTAGTCCACACGCCACTAACAAGGATGTCCGAAGATGTTCCGTTGACGGCGACAATATCATCGCCTGCCCCGGTCGCGATCAAGGTTGATGAGTTTGCCGCAAGGTTTCCACTCACCGAATCGCTGCCGTCTCCACCATCGAAAGTACCTGCTGCATTTTGAAGAATGATGGTATCTGCTCCAACTCCTCCACTCAGTTTGGTACCGACTGCACTGCTGATCAGCGTATCATTGCCTAACCCGCCGTCGATTTCGCTACCCGCCGAATTGGTTTCCAAATTGTCATTGAAGGTACTCCCAATTAGTTTTTCAAAAGAGCCCTTAAGTGACAAAGTACTATTGGCATATGCAGGCGGATTCACTGTGTCGGCGGGAATGCTGTTGATGAAGACTGGCTGACTCGCTCCATTGTTGTTGCTAATGTTTAGGGTCACACCGGCCTGTGCTGCCGTTAAGTCGATCGTATCGACCCCACCAGCGTCCTCCAGTTCAACTGTGCTGAAGTGAACTTCAAAGATGCTGTTGCCGTCGCCATCTTTCATATGGTCGCTACCTCCTCCAATGAAAAGGTTGTTACCATTTCCACCATCGAGGAAGTTATTTCCCTCACCTGCGATCAAAATGTCGCCTGCTAGGCCTCCCAACAGCGTATCGTTCCCATCACCTCCATTAAGGATTACAGTTGAAGTAGCAGAATGAGCGTCGATGAAATCTTTTCCTGCCCCGCCAATTACGACGACCTTCTTGGTGAGCCCAGCGGGGATGGTGATTGTATCGTCGCCGTCGAGACCCAACACCAAAATTTGGTCAGCATTTCCGATTCCCAAGTTGACTCCGTTAACGATCACTGTGGTATCGGACGTAATGGCGATGATGTCATCAAAGGTACCCGCATTACCTCGGACGACAGCGTAGCTCGTCTCGACGAATTTACCATCCTTGTCTGTTACCTTTACCGTCAAGCTAGTAAGTGGTGTTGAGGATGTAGACAAAGAGTTGCTTAGTGTGGGAGCAGAGTATGCGCCGTTATTGATTTTCCACTCGTAGGTTAGCGTGGGCCTATCTGCCAGACCGGGATCGGATGCAATCGCACTGAACGTAAGGTCGTTGGCTGCTGCGGAATTATAGGTCGCGTCCAGTCGAGCCGTCGGTGCGACATCCTCGACCGTGACCTTCAAATTTTGGACCACCGTTAAGTTCTGTGAATCCGTGATACTGACTCGGATATAGTAGTCTCCATTGTCTTCCGGAATGAACCGGAAATTGGTAGGCGCCCCATCTACGCCGCTCAGTGTGGTAAATGTAGACTGGCCAGGCTTCCATAAGCTCCACTGGTAAGTCAAACCGACCGTCTCACGATCATCCGCTGCAAGAGTACGTACAGTAACGGCAGTTCCTTCATAGATGGTTCCGGTTGGACTTAGGACCGATAGCGGAGTAAGAATGGTTGGAGCGATACCGGCGACGGTCATCGGCAAGAAGATCGCATTTCCGATACCATCTGCAAAGGTTACTTGCAATTCGATCTGGTAGTCGCCCCCTTGTTTTGGAGTAAAAGCAAAAGTCGGGCTCGTTCCAGTAACAGCTTGCGCGCCCGTTACATTGCTCGCGGTCCAGAGGTAAGTCGCAGCTCCCGAGGGAACGGTAGCCGAAAAAGTGTAGGTGTTGTTTTCGATGAATGGGCCAGTGGGTGGAATGATTGCGACAGATACTCCGGTTGTGCTCAACGAGAATGCTTGTCGCGTTGTGCCAACTCCCCCATTATCATCTGTTGCGGTAGCAGTCACGACGTAATTGCCTGAAAGGACGGGTGTAAATACATACCCAATTCCTGATGCCGGCGATCCAAACGACGCACCATCGCGTGTGACCGACCATGCGACGGTGTGCGTATCAGCGGAGCCAGGGTCAGAGATGCTTGTGCCTAATGTAACTGGCACACCCGAGGTGAGTATGCTGGCCCCGCCAGTGATTTGGACTCTAGGCACGACATTGCTAACGGTCACCTTTTGAGGGACGGCAGTCACAGTTGCAACACCATAGCCAATCGTTAAACCGATGGTGTATTCTCCATCGTCATCTGGAATGAACTCCACGACGCCTCGCGATGGAGTTGTTATCCGAGAAGTGTAGTCCGTTACTAGACCACTTGCAGATCTTTTAGATACAGACCATGTGAACGTTAATTGCTCACTGCGATTGAGTTCCGATTCAGGGGCACGAGCGCGAACGGTTTGGCCCTCGAGAACAGCCGTGTTGGGGACGACAATGGTGGTTGCAGCCGCGGATGGCAAGCCTTTGACTTCGATTTCGCGAGTGAGACTACGCACACCTTCGTCTCCGTCATCCACTGTCATCGTGGCATAGTAGAACCCACCTGCACTCGGTGTGAAACTGGCCGTTGTTACTGTCGATAATGGCGCAGAAAAGACAACTAGGCCTGTTGGCGATCCCGATCGAACTTCCCAAGAGTTCTTGAGAACATCGAGCTGTCCAGGATCGCTGTTATTGCTCGTGAGAGTAACCGGAGTTCCTGCTGCGATCGTGGCTGGAGTATAAGCGAAGCTTGGAGTTGGCGCGACATTGTAGACGGAGATGTTGTAGGGACCGAGAACGAATTGCGTGCCATTGGGTGTCCCATCCGCAATCGTGACTCGCAAAGAAACAGTGTAGTTTCCTTCGTCGTCTGGGGTGAACTGGATACCACCATCGCTCTGCCTCCTATCGGTCCGCAGATCGGGGGTATAGGGGACTCCATCTTTTTTGACTTCCCACGAGTATCCAGTGACAACATTGGTGGATGAAAACGCCGTGAGCGTGATCGGCGTTCCTTCTGGGCTTTGCGATGGCAAACCCAAAATGATGGTTGGTGTTCCCAGGACGCCATTGGAAAGCGCCGAGGTGCTAGTGTTTCCGCTGAGTCCAAGTCCGGTCAAGGTCGCGTGCAAATAGCCGTTCAACTGGCCTGAGGACAAGCTGATCGGTAATTCGATGGTATTGCCAGACGTATCGGTTTTGACGGTCCCTGTTGAAATGTATTGACTCGCTTGTCCCCTAATTGTGCTTGAAAAGAAGTCGACGACATAGTCTGTCGAGGGATTTGCATTGGTCACCTTGACGAACGCGACGGGATTCGCACCACCGACCGCGTTAGTGATCGTAACGATGCCAGGCGCGAGGCCCACGGGGGCGGGGCCATCTGGATTCAGTTTGATCGGCAGTCCGCCCATGTCGGCCGATACATTGCGACGAAGGACGCTGCCGGCCGATTCGATCCAAATGTTTTCGTTGGTCGAATGCCGAATGATGTTGTCATTGATCGAGTTGCTCGAACTATTGGGTAACGCATGGATCCCGATAGCGTTGGGAATCGCGATTCCATTGGCCGACACGCCTATAAAATTGTTACTGATTGTTGTCGTTGCTGAAGTGTTACGAATCTCGATCCCCGCAGAGTTGGAAAAACCGATTACGTTTGCTGCCGCACCTCCGATCGTATTAGCGCTTGCATTCAGATCGAGCGTAATTCCCCGAGCATTACCGATGGAACCGGTGCCGTCCTTGTCCGTACCGATGTAATTGCCTTGGATTACGTTCGATCCTGCGGAACCAATGAGGATCGCATCGTTGAAGCCGCTAATGATGTTGCGACTTGCATTGCTTAGCCCGCCGATTGTGACGTTTCCGCCCCCTAGGCCAATTCCTGTTGCTCCTGGTGCTGCAAGCTTGAACGTCCCAGTTGCATTTGTACCGATGTAGTTGCCAGCAATTACCGTGTTCGTCCCTTGTTGAATGATGGCGTACTCCGTTCCGCCTGAGATAATGTTTCGCTCGAGTTCGTCGCTGGTTCCATTGGCATCGGTTCCGATTCGAACATTGGAACTGCCCGCAGCGACGTAGATACTCGATCGACCCGTGGTTCCTAATTTAGAGCTGCCATTGAGCCCGACTCCGAATCGGTTGCCTGCAATGGTCGTATGATCGGTGCCTGGAAAGACGTAGATAGCACCAAGTGTTCCTGCGACGGTAGCGATCAGATTTCCTTCGGTATCGTCGTTGATTCCATCACCGTTCGTACCGATGGTGATATTGTTTCCACTCTGGTAGATATCTTGTCCAGAACCTGATGAGACGGCGGTCAAGCCATCCTTGGTCGTCGAGATATAGTTGCCGCTTATTTGGACACCGTCGGATCCTAACGCGATTTGAGACGCCAAATTGCCGCCGATCACGTTGCGCGCGCCGGCGATGCCACCGCCGATCACGAGTCCCGTCGTAACACCTTGAGTTACCACACCGTGGTTGACGTTTCCGACGGGGTTCGTTCCGCTAGCATTCAAGCCGATCGTATTGCCGCAAAGCCTAGTCGTCGGTGCACCAATCACCAAGACTCCATTTCCGGACGAGCCATTCACGATACCATTGTTTCCGCTGATAACGTTTCCGCCGGTGTCGACGAGACTTCCGATAGTGGTATTAACCGCTAAATCGACAACAACACCGCTTTCGTTCCCCAGCGGATTCACTCCATTGACATCAAGGCCAATGTAATTTCCTGCTATGGTATTTCCGGCGGCTGTCGCACCCTGGACAAAAACACCATACCCCGAATTGCCGCTGATGACATTGCGGGCACCAATTGAGATGCCACCGACGGACACGTTAGAGGCACTCTTAATTGCTACACCTGCTCCGGTGTATGCTCCGACAACGGTATTAGGCATGGCTCCGGTACCTGCAGCATTGGTTCCGATCAGGTTGCCTTGAATGGTCACGCCCGTTGGAGCACCCGTACCAAAAAGATCGCTTACAAATACTCCGCCACCCGCGTTTCCGGAAATCAAGTTACCTGCATTGGCCGTTGCGCCGCCGATCGTAACGGTCGCGGACATGTCGAGGACGCCGATGCCTGGTCGGCCGTTGGGGATAGCGGACGTACCGGTAATGTTGGTACCGACATAGTTGCCTTGAATGACCGTGTTGGTGACGATTTGACCGCCGCTACCCAGCGTAACGATTCCAAAGTTCTGATTCCCCGAGACCACGTTTCGCGCGAGCGGGTTCGTGCCGCCGATGTTGGTATTGGACGCGCCGTCAAACATTGCAATACCAGCGAACGAACCGTTGTTGCCATTGGCAAGTTGGGTGGTACCACCCGCTGCTAACCCGATCAAATTGCCTCGGATGATTGTGCTCGAAGTACCCAGGTCGCGTACCAAGACACCATGCTCACGGTTACCCGAAATGATGTTCCCAGCCCCAGTACCCGGAGTCGCTGTTAATCCACCGACTTGAGTGTTCGTCGCCCCGTTGAGGATGGCAACGCCAGGAAAGAAGTTCGGGAGAGCTGCCGTACCGTTTTTATCCGTGCCGATGAAGTTGCCTTGGATAATCGTGCCATCGGTCCCTACTCCCGATACAGCGACTCCGTTCGAACCGAGACTTCCAGAGATGACGTTGCCCGATCCGACCGAACTACTACCAATGATGGTATCCGTAGCACCACCGCTGACATTCACGCCCACACTGGTGTTACCAAGGGCCGCAAGTCCCGACGCGTTGACGCCAATATAGTTGCCGAGGACGGTGTTGCCGGTCGTCCCATTGTCGGAGATATACAAGCCGTAAGTCGCATTCCCACTGATGATATTCCTCGCCGCCGAGGTCGTTCCACCGATGGTGTTGTTCGTCGCGCCACCACGGACTCTCACGCCCGTGCTATTTGCGATTGCCGTCGTGCCCGCTGCATTTGTGCCAATGAGGTTGCCCGCGACGATGTTGAGCGTCGAGGCCGCGCCGGTGATCTCC
>JANLUJ010000585.1:0-2351 GCA_031363425.1 Pirellula sp. | reverse complement strand
TCTTGTTCGCGAGTTGCCTTGCGAAGGTGTTGCAGGGATTGATTGACGGCCATACGGTGAACCCAGGTCTCAAAGGACGACTCAAATCGAAATTGGCTGATCTTGGCGAACAAGGTTACAAAGAAGTCTTGAACCACATCGTCGACATGGTCTTGCCCAACGATCCGTCGCACAATGCGAAAGATCTGTGCGGCAATTCGTTGATATATCTTCTTCTGTGATTCTTGGTCGCCGCGAGCAGCTCCGCGAATCCACACGGGCAGCTCTGCATTGATTTGATTATCGGCGTGGTCATAACTTGCCACTGGCTTATTGGATGTCATCATGGGATCGGAACTTCACGCAAATGAAAGAAATTGTTCGGTCGTCGATGCCAACATGAGTTGGGCACCAGCTTCCACCTAATTTCGCTTGATCGAAGGAACAAAGGGGAGTTCGATCAAATTCAAGCAATCCAAATGCACGCAATGCATTGCCAATCTCGATTGACGGACCATAGCCCACGATCTGAGTGAGACGCAGAACTATCTTTTTGAGAAGTGATAACAGAAAGCGATTCACAAGCCATATTCCTTGTGGTTTTTGTCTTTGTCCGAGGCGATGGAATGCGATAGAGGGATGCCATGCAAGACTCCGTGCATTCAAGTTCTTCGCAAAAAGTCAAGGGTACACGGAAAGCCATCCGGAAACGACAAAATCCCCGAGGATTCATGAAGGAAGTGCAGCTGATCTTCATCTAACGAGGACATTGCTTTTTGGATTGAGGTATTTAGGTCAGACTACGAGTAATCGGATGGCACATGCAGCAGGAAGCTCTTCCAAATCAAATCCATGCCAGCGAAGCGAATCGGGTATGGCAATCTGATCGCCATTGCCCCTAGCTTGACGGTGTGCGTGGCCTCGCAATACTCATGGTGACGATGTATCGATTCGCCAAGGAGTTGGATCCATCTATTCATCCAGTCCTTGCCACCATTCGTCGTTTTGCGCCGATCGGCGAGCGAGGTGTCGATCTTTTTTTTGTTCTTTCTGGCTTCCTTATTACTGGCATTTTGCTGCGAACTAAAACACAGCAAGGATATTTCAGCAATTTTTTCGCACGAAGATCGCTCAGGATCTTTCCCTTGTATTTCGCTGCCGTCGCGACTTGTGTTTGGCTTGTACCGATGGCTAAGACACCTTCGCCTTTTGACATCCTAAAAACAGAACAAGTGTACTTGTGGACGTACTTAACCAACGTTCGCATGGCTTGGCTAAACCAATGGTGTTTTGGTCCTCTCGACCACTTTTGGTCTCTTGCGGTAGAAGAACACTTTTACTTGATCTGGCCTTTCGTTGTTTACTTCCTCTCCTCCAAATCGCTTTTGCGATTATCTGTTTCGTTGATCTTGATAGTAGGAATTGCGCGGATTTTCTGTGCAACGAATTCCTCTTTCGATGTCGCGGTAGACGTCTTAACTGTCTTTCGATGTGATAGCCTTTTCTTTGGTGCCGTTTTGGCAATCTTGATGAGCCAGAGCGTCTCAACGAGATCCATCGAACGATTCGCAAAATGGACATTGCCAATCATGCTTGTATCGGCATTTGCAATAGCCATGCTCAGGTCGCGAGTGCATACGTTTCCAAGCACATTGTGCCCTGCGATTTGGACAGTTTTGCTTGGAATCCTAGTAACTAGGCCTGTAGGGCATTGGCTGAGTCGGTCTTCAACGCTTGCTTTCCTACGATGGCTCGGCAAGTACAGCTACGGAATGTATGTCGTCCAGCTACCACTCCTGAGCATCATCTCGATGCAACTTTACACTGATGTGCTTTTCCCTAATTCGAATAACAGGGTTCTGATTCAGTTGTCCTACATTCCGACGATGCTTGCATCCACAATGTTGTTAGGCTTTCTTAGCTACCATGGACTTGAGAAGCATTTTTTACGACTTAAGCGGCGGTGGATTTGATCTGCCAACCGTCCCCATGCTGCGAAAAGTAATTGCCAGTTCCTCCGCTACACTTCGGAAAGTATCGGATGGAACTACTTGGGCAAGGTTTTGTGCGTAATGAATTGAAGTGTTAACTGCCGGCATGGCACTTCCCTCGCCGTACAGGCGTGCCCTAGCCAATACCAACTCTCACGCAACGAACTCCATTGGCGTATTGTGTCTGCCCGGTTTGATATGCAATCTTCCAGTCACGTCGCTGATTGCCACAGACAGTCCTTTTTGACCAATACCGTACTCTCGCTGCATGATTTCCATTCCCTTTGCCAAGTCGGTATCTGACCATCCTAGCGGATGATTCAGATGCAACAATCCAGGAGTAAGCTTGGCTTTGATTTTGAATCGATGAATCAGCATGTG
>JANLUJ010000584.1:0-5065 GCA_031363425.1 Pirellula sp. | reverse complement strand
CGAAAGGCCCAGCCCTCCGGGATGAATGCAAAAAGCAAACTGCGACAACGCGTTCAGGTCCATCGGCCTATCCAGTATGAGATGACAGTCGTGCCAAATCTTTGTGTTTCGAAGCTCAGAATACTCAGGTGCGTAGATCACACATGGAAACTCCGATTGGCGCAGCACCATTTCAATCATGTGACGGAAAAGAGGGTTCTGAATCGAATAGTACACGAACCCTTTTGGACCTGAATGCCTGACCTGCCACCGATCCAACGAGATCGAGCATTCGACTCCAGAAACCGGTTGCACCCAAGGAGCATACACGGGTTCGTTTCGAACGGATCGATATGGATCAAGGCTAAGAAACGTGCACGGAAAACTCCAATCTCCACGAAATACCGCAGCAATATTTTCCAGTGGATCGAATCCCAACTTTTTACGTGAACCATTAATGCAGGACAGCATGCGGGACTCACAGGCTTGTGACGGCGGGACTCCATCTATGCCCGCATCCTTCCAAAAGTCCAACGAGGGTATCGGCGTGCAGTTGGGCAGAACCGTATAACCATTTCCGATGGTGACGACTGGAACCGAACCGCGAGTCATCCACGTGCATCCCGGCGCAAACTCGGCAACTACCAAATCGGGCTTGAAACCTTGAATCAACGCGTCCCACCACTGACTGTGCTGCTCGATTACCCGCTCATTCTCAAATCCCGAAATCATCAAGGCATCCAAGATACCTTGCGAAGGGGGTGCCGGGCTCTCGACAGGGTTGACTGGAAACCACCCCGGAAACTGATCTACCCGTAGGTTTGGTACATTCGTCCAGTTCAGTCGCAGCCTTTTCAAAGTGTCAGGCGTAGGGATCGCAAAACAACACTCATAACCAGCATCGACGTAGCGATCCGCAACCGAACAAAGGGGTGCGAGATGGCCTAGACCAACCCCCATTTCCCAGCAAAACAGAATCCTCTTCATGAAAACGCAATGCGTTTCCGTTGCGAAGTGGAAAATCGGCGAAAGGTAAGTACCAACACAAATAGCACTGCCACGGCAACCAATTGAACGGACGAGGCTTCAGGAACGGCCGTTAAACCCAAAGAATCGGCTCGAAAAACTTGTGCATTCGTAGTGCCCACGAAAATGAAATCGCCGTTGAATGCAAGACTCTGGGCATTCGCTGGGGCCAGTCCCAATGTCGTCCAAGAATTCAAATCCCTCGTGGAAATCACGTCACCACTCGCAGTCAACGCGACTAAAAGTCCATCCTTGATATAGAAATCGCGTATTTGTTGAGAGTAGGCAATTGCCGAATTCGCACCATTGAAGCGATATAGGTTCTTATTGCCAATATCGTTATCGAAATAAACAAGCTCATTGCCGAACTGTTGTGGACGGAAGATAGATCCGTTGGAAGCGGAAACCAAATCCGGCCCAGTTGTCCATGACGTGCCATTAAAAACCAACGACGACGATACCTGCGCTCCGTTCACGTCGAAGCGTTGAACATAGAGCAATCCCATATATTCGACCGCGCCTGTATATCGAGAAAAAACGAATGGGGGTGAGCCTGGTGCCGGCCCATCCAGTCTAGCAACATTGAACGTTTGCCCGCCATCGACACTTCGCCAAATAGCGCCAAGCGTCCCGCTACTGCCAACCACCCACAGGTCGTTCCCCGGACCACCGGAAATGTCGAAACAATGGGCCGCAGCTGGAATATTGGCGACCTGACTCCATGTAGTCGAACCAGGTCCATTCGATGTCCCCAACGCATATCCGCCAGGATTAACGCCTGGCAGACCAATTGGATCCACCATCACAGCGTAGGACGAACTACCAATATGGCGATAATGGGTAATCGCCTCGCTACCCAAACTGAGAAGTTGTGGGGACCACGCGGCGGTAGATGGATTAAGACTCCGGATCGACATTGGACCTGTATCAGCGGCCCAATCCCCGTATCCGAAATACAATTCATTTCCAAAAATATCGATGCTCGATAGAGTGCTGCCGCGAACAGTGCTTTGAGCAACAGCATCCGGATGAACCGCGTAAAAATCAAACGATAAACCGCAATAGCCTTTTTCTTGAAAGCCAACCGTGGCTAGTGCAAGCAAAATCGTGCTAGAAAGAAGGCGGATTATCGTCATGTTCTTTTCTGAATGGAAAAATACGCTGAATCCATTCGTAAATCACCGTCGGCCCGATAACCAAACAACAACCTTTCGGCTGTTGGAAGTGGAACTCACTAAGGCGAGCGGCGGACTGAAATCTACCAGTAGCATGGCCCCCTGGGCCGTGTGAAACTCGGGCCAGGGGACCAAGCTACAGTTAAACAACTCCTAACGCTCGCCTAAGCACTAAACGGCGAGCTTGGTTCTACGAAACCTCTTTCGACTAGCATAACCGGTCGCAAAAACTACCATCAAGCCAGCCAAGGCTAATGAGGAAGGCTCTGGAACAGCAATGATGATCGCTCCACTGTTGAGTGTATACCCACCGGCTGCACCCAAAGTAAGTGGGGCTCCAGCGCTGTCCGTGACCGAAGTTAATACATTCGAGGCAAAATTGATTGCATAGCTACCTGGGGCAACTCCTGCCCCAACATCAAATCTCAGGTTGAAAACTGTGCTTGGTACATTTGTCGTCAACAAGACTCCTGATGAAGCGTTCGAATTAACGATGCCGTCAATTCCGAAGACTGGGTTAAACGTAGTATTCAAACTGGGATTTGCAAAGAGGCTGCCACCAGACACTGGCGTTGCATTAAAAGTGATTCCACTCGGAAGCCCTGTCCCTGCCGGCAAAACGTCAATACCTAGGTTGTAACCACCGTTCAAACCAAACTGCATGCCGTCCGGTGTCGTAACAGTCACCGGAACAACAAATGTGCTACCGGCTGAGCCGGAAACGCTACCAATTGTAAAAACAAATCCCGCCTGAGCAGGTACGACCAAAGCGAAAATCGCTGTTAAAAATGCCAAAGTTCTCATTGTAATCCCTTCAAGTTCTAATCAAAAGTACGCTACATCTAAGACTGTAATTGTATTCCGCATGAAAATCCAGGGCAGGCGGAAAACTTGCCCTGGATTCTGTAATTTACACCTTGCAGGCGTAATATACCATTCAATCCGACCCAAACTTCCTAAAAGAAGTCCTGGCCGAGATCACTTGCCCATTGGCTCATCACGTCCTCTGTATCCGATTGCAGTTTGCTCTTCCGAACGCTCGTCGCCTGGTAAGCAGGGATCGCAAGTTCTAGCTCGAATCCGTCGGCCAAATCTTCGAACATCGACGAATCGCCCAAAACCGTATCAAAGGCCGCTACCTTAGAATCCACTTTTTCCTGAGTGAGAACCTTTTGGAAACCTGCGGTTTGCAACGTTCCAGAAACTGGCAGAACAAAGTTAAGCGGAGGCATCACCAGCGACATCGGTCCGCTTGACAATCCGCCAAACACAGCCTTGAGGCCGCTGTTCGCGTCCGATTGGACGACAAACGAATCGGCATCACAGCTCTGCGACTTATTGTCTACCACGATACTGCTTGAAATTGCACTTACGCTATCTGCGGTGTTACCCCGTGCCGCAGAAAGATTGGGTGCAGGGGCGGGTAACAAGAACGAGTTCTGCCGGCTCAACACTGAGAACTGATCGAACGAATTGATAATGGCACTTCCGTCCACGTCCGCTTTAGGAGCGTATCCAGCAGACGCCGCGTTACCCGGTAGGAGACCAGGGATAAAGAACTCGTTCTGCTTGCCCATCACGTATGCGGAGTCGGTCGAATTCACAACCTTGTTCTGAATCGGACTATCATCACCTGGCAGGACTGCCATACGGAACGAGAAGTTATTCGGAACAATTCCTCCGACCGGCACAATGTCAGCGCCGGTGACCGAACCATTTCCGGATTGAGTATTCGCACCACCATTGTTCCAGTTACCGTCCAAGATGTTACCAGAAGGATCTGTTACGCCAGAGGACAAGATATGTACATCGATCCAAGAAGCGTCAATCACAGAACTCAAGTTCAGCTGAACTGTTGTCGGATTGATCAGCGTGATGCTAGTAATTGTTGGAATCGTTGGCTGAGTCGCATTGGCTCTGAATCCTGGAGTACCCACGATACTGAAATCGCTCAGCTGCAAACTTGCTCCGACATCTTCAGAGAAGGTCAAGAACAGTCGATCGATGTTGATCCACGGTAGTGAATCCAATTGGGCCGTCGAACCGGTTGGAACGATATACCCTAGCTTGTTCACTGGATCTACATACTGATTGAATGCAGGCGTCCATGAAGTCGAACCGACACGAACCGAAGTGACTAACGGCGACTGGGTATCAGCAACCGGAACAATGATGTTCAAAGCTGGATTTGGCGCACTTTCGTACTGACCTGGATCCAACTGAGACAGTCCCGCTAGGCCGACTTCTTCTTCACCGCTGCTTACGGTTACCACAATCGGTGTGCCGTTTGCAATGATTACGTATCCACCAGGAACGAGATCTTCGAAATTGAACACACCCTGTGCATTCGTCACTGTTGACAGACTTGTTGGTCCGAACAGTTGGATTGGGTAGTTCGCAACAGGTGCACCCGTTTGACTCTTAACCGTTCCGTGAATCGAGCCCTTGATCAAGTTGACCAAGGTCAACGAATGCATCGTCGAAGGAGTCTGCAGGCCTGGATAGAACATCTGCTTGCCGACCGGAATATCAGTCGAGAACACTGCCCCAGCATGCGGAACCGTAATTGGTACCGGTGGTGCAATGGTGATGATCGACGGAGTCATCGGTTCCGAGATCGTGTAGTTGCCTGGAACCACGTCCAAGAACCAATATTCACCGGCAGCATTCGTTGTCGTTGAACGAACTACATTTCCCCAAGCATCAATCAAGTTGATTGGAATGTTTGGAGCAGGCAGATTCGTTCCTTGTTGAACCTTCAAGCCGTGCACTGCACCAGCATAGAAGTTTCCAACGACGAGCGCGTTTCCGATCACGATTTCTGTCTTGAGCGGGTCGATCACGTACTGGAGATTATCAAGTGCAACCGAGCCGGTGACGAAGTT
>JANLUJ010000556.1:0-3907 GCA_031363425.1 Pirellula sp. | reverse complement strand
TGCTAGACTTGCAACCGTGAAGTGGTTCATGCCAAATCAATGAATGTTATGGAATCAGAAGCGCAAACTCGAAAGCAAAGAATTGATACCAAGCTGCGAGATGCTGGGTGGAAAGTCGTACCATATAAGGACGGTATGAATCTCGCGTTATTAGCCCATCATGCAATTGTGGAATACCCAACAGCCAATGGTCCTGCTGATTATGCCCTCGTTAGCGCAGGTCAACTAGTCGGAGTTGTTGAGGCCAAGAAAGTAACAGTCGGCCCCAAAGGAGTATTGGTCCAAGCCGAACGTTATTCACAGGGTGTTAAGGATAGTCCATTCAACTTCGCGGGCTACAGGGTTCCGCTACTCTATTCGACTAATGGCGAAGTCATCTACTTCCACGATGTTCGGCACTCGCAGAACACCTCACGCAAGCTTGCTCAATTCCACACGCCCGACGCATTGCAAGAATTTCTGGGCTCAAGCTTTGCTGATGTATGTGAGTGGTTCACTGCGAATCCAAATAACCAGCCGAAACTTCGAAGCTATCAGCGAGACGCCAATACTGCCGTCGAGGGAGCAATCGCAAAAGGGAAGCGTCAGATGCTCGTGGCAATGGCTACCGGTACTGGCAAGACGTTTACCACCGTCAATCAAGCCTATCGACTACTTAAATCCGGCGGAGCAAGGCGTATACTTTTCCTCGTTGATCGCCGAGCACTTGCTGCCCAAGCCGTACGTGCATTTGCATCCTTCGAACCCGAGCCAAATCTTAAATTCGACAAGATCTACGAAGTCTACAGTAATCGATTCCAAAAAGAGGACTTTGGCGAAGAAGACAAGTTCGATTCCAAAGTGATGCCAAACGACTATCTAACCAATCCGCAGCCCAAGCACGTCTTTGTCTACGTTTGCACCATTCAGCGAATGGCCATTTCCATCCTTGGTCGAAGTGCTGTGTTCGACGGGGATGGCGATGATATTGATAGCGACGCTGACCAACTCCCAATTCCAATCCATGCATTTGATGCCATCATTGCGGATGAATGCCACCGAGGCTACACAGCCAGCGAACAATCGGTTTGGCGCGCTGTCTTGGATCACTTCGATGCCATACGTATTGGCCTAACTGCCACACCAGCTAGCCACACGACCAGCTACTTTAACGAAGTGGTTTTTCGTTACACCTACGAAGAGGCCGTGCGCGATGGACACTTGGTCGACTGGGATTTGGTAAAGGTGAAGTCAGACGTTCGCATCAACGGTGTTTTCCTGAAGGAAGGGGAAACGGTCGAGCATGTTGATACGGAAACGGGCACCGAGCATCTCGATACTCTGGAGGACGAAAGAGAATTCGCTACCACCGATGTTGAACGCAAAGTCACATCGCCGGATTCCAATCGCAAGATTCTGCGGGAAATTAAGAAGTACGCTGACGAGCACGAAAAGCGTTTTGGCCGTTTCCCTAAGACGTTAATCTTCGCAGCAAATGATCTTCCACATACTTCCCACGCCGACGAATTGGTTGAACTGGCTGTGAATGTGTTTGAACGCGGAGAGTTGTTTGTCCGCAAGATCACGGGCCGCGTCGATCGGCCGTTGCAACGTATTCGCGAGTTTCGTAATCGTCCTAATCCGGGCATCGTTGTTACCGTTGACCTACTATCCACTGGAGTCGATATTCCGGATCTCGAGTGCATCGTATTTCTTCGGCCGGTCAAGTCGCGTATTCTGTTCGAGCAGATGTTGGGGCGAGGTACTCGCAAAGGAGAGCATCATCCCGACAAATCCCACTTCACCGTTTTTGATTGTTTCGATGGAACATTGGTTGACTTCTTTCGAAAATCGACATCGATGACGACGGAGCCACCGATCAAGCCGAGTCGGACCATTCAGGAGATCATCAATGACATTTGGGACAATCGAGATCGCGATTACAACGTCCGTTGTCTGATAAAACGTCTCCAGCGGATCGACAAGGAGATGTCTGGCGAAGCCCGTGAGGAGTTTGTGGCTTTTGGAATTCCCGATGGTGACGTCGGTAAGTTCGCCACTGGGCTAGTTGCGTCGTTGAAGAAGAACTTTGCCGATTCGATGAAGCTACTTAGGAACGAACCCTTTCAAAAGCTGCTCGTCGACTACGATCGAAAGGAAAAGGTCTTCCTTCGGGCCATCGAATACACCGACACTGTTTCTTCGACCTATTTGGTTCGCGAAGGAGGCGTAGAGTACAAGCCCGAGGACTATCTCACGCTTTTCGAGCGTTTCGTACGCGACAACCCCGAGCACATCGAAGCCATTCGAATTCTGATTGAGCGCCCGGCGGGATGGAGTACCGAAGCACTCAAAGAGCTGAAGGCCAAATTGATGACCAGTTCGCCGCGGTTCACTATTGAGAACTTGCAGAAAGCGCATCACCTTCGTTACGACAAAGCACTTGTCGATATCATCTCTATGGTAAAACATGCCGCGTCAGAGCAGAACCCGCTGCTAACGGCCAAAGAGCGATCGGCTCGAGCGATAGAACAAATATCCATCGGTAAGACATTCACTCCTGAGCAACAACAATGGCTTGACCGTATCCAACAACACTTGGCCGAAAACCTCTCGATCGACGAAGAGGATTTTGAATACATACCGTCTCTCGAGGGAGCTGGCGGATGGGGCAAGGCTAACAAGGTCTTTAACGGAGAGCTTTCCAATTTACTTCAGGAACTTAACCATGCCCTTGCGGCTTAAGAACGATTAACATGGGTCGCAACCAGCGATCACCAAAAAAATGGTCCATGACCAATTTCGTCAAACTCCTCGAAGACAACTCGTAATCTATGTCTGATATTGTCAACAAACTTTGGGGCTTCTGCCATTCGCTTCGCCACGATGGGATCGACTACGGTGACTACATCGAGCAGATCACGTACCTGCTATTCCTAAAGATGGCCGACGAAAAAGGGGTTGTGGTTCCTAAGGGATGCGACTGGCCAAAGTTGCGAGATACATCAGGGACGGAGCTAACTGATTTCTACGTTGACCTGTTGCGAACGCTGGCAAAACAACCTGGCATCCTGGGCGACATTTTTGCTGACTCGCAATCACGGTTCAACAATCCGGTCAGTCTCAAACGGCTGATCAATCTCATCGACGAAACTGAGTGGACCACGCTTGGCGTCGACGTTAAGGCCCAAGCCTACGAGGGGCTTCTCGAAAAGGCAGCCAATGAAGGCAAGAAGGGAGCCGGGCAGTACTTCACACCGCGAGTACTGATCCAATCGATCGTGCGCGTCATGAAGCCTGATCCACGAACTCATAAAGAATTCACGATTTGTGATCCAGCCTGTGGAACCGGTGGTTTCATGGTATCAGCATATGAATGGTTCGTTGAACAGACCAAGGGAGCAATGGATCGCGATATTGCCAAGAGGCTGAAGAAGTCGACGTACTTCGCGCAAGAACTGGTTGCTCGTCCGCGACGCATGGCACTGATGAACCTTTACCTGCATGGCGTCGAGCCACAGATCACACTGGGCGACACCATCTACGATCCACCTCAGGGAAAGAAATTTGATTGCATCTTGACCAATCCTCCCTTTGGTACGAAGGGGGCGAATCAGGCTCCGACGCGCGACGACTTCACTATTGAGACCAGCAACAAGCAGCTCAATTTCGTGCAACATGTGGTCAACGCATTAAAACCGGGCGGGCGAGCTGCGATGGTGCTGCCGGATAATTGTCTTTTCGAGGGTAAAGCGGGCGAGGTCTTCGAGATTCTGATGCAGGACTGCAACCTACATACGGTGCTGCGTCTGCCGCGCGGAACGTTCACGCCGTACAGCCAGGGAGTGAAGGCCAACGTAATTTTCTTTCAAAAGGGGCTGCCGACAGAAGATGTTTGGATTTTTGACGCGCGAAGCAACGTCCCCGG
>JANLUJ010000492.1:0-2261 GCA_031363425.1 Pirellula sp. | reverse complement strand
CACTTCTACTCGATGGATAGCCGTTTGGGCATTGGTCGGCGTCAATGCACTATGGGGACTTTCCTTTCCTATCATGAAATCGCTGAATCTACATATGGAGATGTGCTTCGGATTGGAAAACGATTCGGTCCCCAATTTATTGAGTGTGGCTTTTTCCTCCGGCATGATTGGAATTCGATTCCTAATGTCGTTGGCTTTGCTGTCTATCTTCTATCCCGGTTTGGTTCGAGGCGCTAGTCGAGCGGAATGGCGAGCGGGTGCATGCGTAGGTCTGTTGTTCTACTTTGGGCTCGTACTACAGGTGATTGGTTTAGCAACCATTCCGGCGTCGCGAAGTGGTTTTTTGACCAGCCTCACCGCAGTCTTTACACCAATCGTCTCAGCCATCCTGTTTCGCAGATTCATTCCCAAAAACGTCATCATCGGGGCCGCCATTGCCTTGCTGGGAGTTTCGATCCTTACCGGACTGATCGTATTGGACGGACAAGGGGTGGGCTTTTCGCCAGACGGAATCAGTAAGTGGACGTATGGCGATTCGCTGACAACCCTTGGAGCAGTTCTATTTACGGGCCAGCTTTTGCTTGTCGATTACTATGGAAAGAGGATGAACTCGACTGCGATAACGCCTGGCATGTTTTTGTCAGTTGCATTGGCCGCGGGGCTGACTTTTGCCGTGCTTCATGAAGTAGCATTGAGGTCAATTCCCGGTCTTTCGACACAAGCATTGAGTACCTGGTCGAACCTGTTCCTTTCGCCACTCTTCATTGGGATCCTCTTTTTTCTTGCCGTTTTTTGCTCGGTGCTGGCTTTCTTAGGAATGAACAAATACCAACCACATATCACCGCGGTCGAGGCTTCGATCATTTACAGTAGCGAGCCAGTCTTTGCTTCTTTTTGGGCACTTTTTTTGCCAGGGTTCATGGGAGCGTTCGGAACCGAAATCGGCTACTCGAACGAAATGATTTCCTTGCACCTTATCGTTGGGGGTGCGTTCGTGTTGTTGGCCAACGTCGTTTCCCTTTGGCCCTCACAGAGTTCGTTTTCTCCGGACTGAGCCTCGGTTGCAACCTTGACCAAAATCGCAACGCATTGAAGCATTTTCGCCAATGCAACCCGAGTTGTCCCATATGGGTGGGGTGGCCATCGGTGTATACTTCGTCGAAACTTGGCGGCTTGGACGCGAGATGCCCTTTGATTTAAACAAGTCGAGATAGGTCAATTCATGGGACATTGGGAAAGTGCAGGATTACCGGATGACTTTGATGGCTTGGTGCGGCTTTTCCCGCTGCCTAACTTAGTATTATTTCCTCACGTCATACAAGCGCTTCATATTTTTGAACCGCGCTATTGCGACATGCTAACGGAAGCCCTGGAATCCGATCATTTGATTACGATGGCTCTCTTGATTCCTGGCTGGGAGAGTCAATTCCAGGGGAAACCAAATCTTGGAAACAGCGTGTGCATCGGCAGAATCATCTCGCATACTCCGACCGACGACGGTCGCCACAATATCTTGATGGCAGGTCTGCAACGCGCCAAAATCATTGAGGAACTAGACGTAACGACTAGCTTTAGACAAGCTCGAGTCGAATTGATACCGGACTTCGTTCCTGAGGATTTTAGGGAGTCCACGGAAGAGCATCGCAAAACGTTGTTAGGCATTTTCCGATCCATGATCCCACACGATGCCGCAAATTCAAAAACGTTCGCAGACTTGCTTACCCAACAACTTCCTCTAGGTATTTTGACCGACATCATTGCATATGCCGTCAACTTGCCGGTGTCGATCAAGCAGATGTTACTTGGTGAAGCCAATGTGAAAATTCGGTTCGAGACGTTGAAAACGCAACTAGAGCCGATGCTCGATCGGCAGCCCGACGACCCAGGTGTGAATGCAATTTCCGACACTTCCCCGGCTGAAAACAAAGTATTCCCGCCTCCGTTTAGCGACAATTGAATAGCTGGGAGTTCGGTTTTTCCGTTTGTGATGGATAGTCAAGCCGCTGGTTCAAATTCTGCGGTTTCACTTTGCACCAACCTGAGGAGTGTGCAAAATCGTAACGTAAGTATTCCTGGTGAATTATTTACGTACCCCGCTTCTGATCATTGCAATCATGCTGGACCTTTCGCTCATTCCGATTAGCCCTCTGACACTTTCAAGCCTATTTCCAGTTGGCGTAGATGTTTATTCTTGGCAAGCCGGTGCAAAAGAGCAAATCCTGTTTTTAGCGTCAGACCAAACCGCAACGGAAGATTCGTTG
>JANLUJ010000482.1:0-11253 GCA_031363425.1 Pirellula sp. | reverse complement strand
AGCATACAGCCCGGGAATTGTCGTGAGGCATTTGTTGATGTCACCCTCTCCGCGATGATCATGGGTTGAGAATTGGCGGCAGTTTCATCGCAACTCTATGCAAGACAGGGAGCCACATGTCCAACGAAAAAGAGCAATGGGGATCGAGAATTGGCGTGATCATGGCCGTGGCTGGATCCGCCGTGGGACTCGGGAATTTTTTGAGGTTTCCGGGCAAGGCCGCGGAAAATGGCGGCGGGGCGTTCATGATCCCGTACTTCATTGCTTTGTTGTTGGTCGGCATCCCATTGTGTTGGGCGGAATGGGCAATGGGCCGTTACGGCGGACGACATGGATTCAATTCGGCGCCGGGTATCTTTTCCGTTCTTTGGCGGCATCCGCTTGCAAAGTATCTCGGGGCGCTCGCGTTACTGATCCCAATGACCGTCTACTTCTATTACATCGTCGTAGAAGCTTGGTGTCTTGGATACGCTTGGAATTATTTGACCGGCAGTTTGATGATGGGCAAGAACCCCGTAGCCTATAACGACTTTTTCACCAGCTTTACGGGTGCAGGGGCAGATGCCTCATTGTTCTCTGGCTTGGCCGTTCAGTCCTTGATTTTTATCGCAATCACCTTCGCGGTGAACTTCATCGTGGTTTATCGCGGGCTCAGCGGAGGAATCGAGAAATTTTGCAACATTGCCATTCCGATGATGGCCGTTTGCGCAATGTGTGTTCTGATCCGAGTTCTTACGCTACCCGCCAATCCGGAAAACCCTGAGCAAAACGTGGTCAATGGATTGGGATTCATGTGGAACCCCGACCTGTCCGTGCTCTCCAAACCAGAAACGTGGTTAGCTGCCGCTGGCCAAATTTTCTTTACGCTTTCGGTTGGCTTCGGCGTGATTATCAATTACGCGAGCTATGTCAAACCCAAAAAAGACATTGCGCTGAGTGGATTGACGGCGACCAGCGTGAATGAATTTTTTGAAGTTTGCCTGGGAGGAACTATTACGATCCCCGCTGCGTTTATTTTCTTAGGTGCGACCACCTTGGCGACCTTTACGTCGAGTTCTTTTTCGCTTGGATTCAAGGCTTTGCCAAATGTGTTTGCCGAGATGCCTGGCGGTCAGGTTTTTGGCTTCCTGTGGTTCTTCATGCAGTTCTTAGCCGCGATTACCAGTAGCTTGTCGATGCTCCAACCGGTGATGGCGTTCTTTGAAGAAGGTTTGGGATTGACGCGAAAAGGATCCACGGCGTTGATGTTCGTCATCACATTGTCGGGCACAGGATTCGTCATGTACTTCACAAAGGACCTTGCAGGTTTGGATTCGATCGACTTCTGGTCGGGCGAACTATTCATCGTCGTTTTAGCACTGGTTCAAGCGATCATTTACGGATGGGTCTTTGGCACGAAGTTGGGACAAGAGGAATTGGATAGCGGTGCTGAGCTTCGAGTACCTCGCTTTGTGCAATTCGTGATCAAGTTTGTTTCACCGGCATTTTTGATATGGATTCTGTATTCGATGCTAAGTTCAAAAAATGCCGCGGGCGAGTTGAAGATGATTGAAAAACTTCGCGATCCCATTCAATTGGCTGGCTTCTGCATCGTGATGGGCAGCCTATTGTTCCTTTGGATAATGGTGTTCTTCGCGGGTCAACGTTGGAAAAAAGAGGGGCGAGCCTAACTTGAATACTAGAACAAAAACAACAGGATTATCCCGATGACAACCGCCGGTTGGGTTTTTATGATTGTGTCGATTTCGTCCGTGCTTTTGCTGACCGTGTATTGTATTGGTAAAGTGCTGCTTTATGCACCCAAGGACTAACAATCCGCACTACGATCTCATGCTTTGCGGGGGCGGAGTCATTGGGCTTTCGATCGCTTACCAGTGCGCTTTGAGTGGCTGGAAAGTGCTCCTCGTCGATGCGAGTGAGATAGGTAAAGCGGCATCATGGGCTGGAGCGGGTATTCTGCCAGCCGGGGCATCCATCGAGGCGCTTGATCCCCTGGAACAATTGCGGGCTCTTTCTCATCGTTTGCATCCCGAATGGTCTCGGCAATTGCTTGACCAAACAGGCATCGACAATGAATTTCGAAAATGTGGTGGATTGTATCTAGCATGCACTGCCGCTGAGCGGGCCACGCTAGCCGCCAATCAAATGTGGTGGGGCGAACATGGTATCCGATATGAATCATGGTCTACCAAGGAATTGGTAACCAGGCTTCCTCAAATTTCTCCGCTAGTGGATCGCACTGACAAGTTACAAGCATGGTACTTGCCAGATGATTGTCGTTTGAGAAACCCGAGGCACATTCGTGCGCTTCGCTGCGTTTGCGAAAGACTTGGAGTCACTATGGTTGAGAATACTCGCATTGATTCTTTGGCGACAATCGGCGATCGCATTGTGATGGCGAAGGCTGGCTCAAGGCAATTCCGCGCGGACCGTTTTTGCGTTACGAGCGGCGCATGGGCGTCCCAGTTGCTCAGCCCGCTTGCGATCGAGACAGGTATACTTCCAGTGCGCGGCCAAATGGTTTTGTTCAAACTGAATAAAACACTTTTTCCTATGGTGATCAACGAGGGACATCGCTACTTGGTCCCTCGCGATGACGGCTATATTCTCGCTGGTTCTTGTGAAGAAGAAGTTGGCTTTGATGATGGAACGACTTTGGAAATGATCGATTCTCTCAAAGCTTGGGCATTGAATCTATGTCCTGCGTTGGAGGCCGCGGTAGTAGAGCGCACGTGGGCGGGTCTCCGACCTGGTTCATTCGATTCGTTTCCCTATTTGGGTACCCTTCATCCATTTGAAAATGCGTTTATCGCAGCCGGGCACTTTCGACACGGTTTGCACTGGTCGACTGCTACCGGTCTGTTAATGTACCAATGGATGAGCGATCAAAAAACAGAGATCGATCTTAAACCGTTCTGCGTCCAACGTGGGCAAACGCTCGGCTTGCAACTTACTACTGTGAATGAAACGACCTCATGACAACCTCACGCATCGACAAGATCCATGCAATGCTCCAGGACGATCCCAGGGATGCTTTTTTGCGATACACGCTCGCGATGGAATACCGCAAGCTGGATGAGAATGAAAAGAGCTTGGAGCTGTTGACAGAGTTGGCTAATCACGAAGCACCAAGGTATGTTGCGGCGTTTTTCATGGCTGCTCAGCAACTTGTCGAAATGGAGCGACTTGAGGAAGCAAGATCGTTCTTACGAGATGGCATTGAAGAAGCAAGGCGCCAGGACAATCAGCACGCAGCGGCCGAGATGAGCGAACTCCTTTCTGAGATTGGAAAGTAGTTGCTTGGACAACCTTACCATGCCTGCTCCTGTTTTGTTAGCTCTGGAGACCAGTGGAAAGAGCGGCTCGGTTGCCATCCTTCGCGATGAAGCCGACTCGCTCTTTTGTGACATAGAGTACCTTTCGCCGGAATCGGGCTCAGCGAAAACCTTGGCTCCAGCGATTGAACGCCTGATGGCCAAAAACAACCTCGCTATGCATAGCCTTTCTGGCATAGCGCTCTTGACCGGACCGGGATCGTTTACAGGCTTGCGAGTCGGTGTAGCGACGGCCAAGACCATGGCATACGCGTTGAAGATACCGATTGTCGAAATCGATACGCTCGATGCGATTGCGCTGCAGTGCCCAGTTACTAACGCGTCCGTGTATGCAGTACTTGACGCCTATCGGGGGCAAGTTTTTTGCGCCGAGTATTCCATCGAAAGCAACGCAGCACTATCCCGGTTTGAGAAATTATCCTTGACAGAGATCTTGGACATTGATGTTCTAATATCACGAACGCAGCAGCGAGTGGTCACTTTACCAACCATTGATTTTTGCGGTCCAGGTTGCGAACGCATCCGAAAATACTTGACCGATTCGGAGAATACGGAGAATACGGAACTGGCAATTGCATCGAATCCCATCGCGAGAATTCGATGGATTGACGGACCTGAAACAATTCCGTTTGCAGAAAGCGTGGCGAGGCTTGGTTATGTAAAACTTTTGGCCGGCGACATTCTAGATCCTTTTTGCGTTCAACCGAGATATTTTCGCGCAAGTGCGGCCGAGGAAACAGCAGCCAAAGGCAGACCGGTGGATTGATGAAAGATAGAGACACTAGCTGGGAGATCTTTCCACTTTCCGATGCTTGCAAAAAACTTGGGGCCGTTCGCGTCGTTAAGCTTGGAAGCAGAACAATCCAGCAGGACAAGCCTGCGGTATTTCTGAATCCCACCGGCTTTACCGGTGGATTGTTCGGGCTTTTTGGCTACACGCGGAGTTAGCCGTTCGCCTTAGGTCTAATTTCTTGGCAATTTTCGCTGCTCCGTCCATCGACGCCTGCAACTTAGGTACTGCGAAATTATTCCGATGAGCTAAACTGTTGGCAGAGCATTGCAACTCAGTTCGCGAACTCAAGTCCAATATTAAGTCTATGGAAATCAAGCGAAACCCCACTCGAAGCGTTCAAATCGGTTCCATTTCGATCGGTGCAAACCATCCCATCGCGGTGCAAAGCATGACTGCTACACACACGACGGACATCGACGCAACGGTCGCACTGGTCAACGCTTTGCAAAAGGCTGGAGCTGACATTGTTCGCATCGCGGTCGATAGCGACAAAGACGCAGAAGCGTTGGCGGAGATCCGCAAGCAGACGTCCGCCAATTTGTCCGTCGACTTGCAAGAGAACTATCGACTCGTCGAAAAAGTTGCGCCGCACGTCGACAAGGTACGGTACAACCCTGGGCATCTCTACCACCATGAAAAGCAGCGTCCATGGCAAGATAAAGTGAAATTCCTAGCCGACATCGCCGCTGCAAATGACTGTGCCTTGCGTGTCGGAGTCAACTGCGGTAGCGTCGATCCTGGGCAAAAAGAACGGTTCGATCCTACAGACTCGATCGGTCCAATGTTGGCGTCGGCATTTGAACATTGCGAGTTGCTCGATAGTCTTGGTTTTACTCGTTTCGTGGTTTCCCTGAAGGACAGCGATCCAACTAAAGTTGTTGAGGTGAACAAGCGATTTTCAGAACAGCGACCGGACGTGCCGTTGCACTTGGGCGTCACCGAAGCTGGCCTTCCACCAGACGGCATCATCAAAACTCGCATCGCCTTTGAACAGCTAATCGGTCGCGGTATCGGAGATACGATTCGCGTTAGTTTGACTGTACCCAACTCCAAAAAATCATTGGAGATCGAATCGGGACGACAAATCATCGACGATATTCGCAATGGCAGATTGCGATCGGTCGTGGCATTGGATCCATCGAAGCTCAATATCATTTCGTGCCCGAGTTGTTCGCGAGTTGAAAACGAAGCGTTCGTCGAGTTGGCTCAGGATGTAAAAGAGATGACCGCTTACGCCAAGGACTATGCTATCACCATCGCGGTTATGGGATGTCGCGTGAATGGTCCAGGAGAAACCGATGACGCAGATCTTGGACTATGGTGCGGACCTGCCAAGGTGAATCTCAAGCGGGGCGGTGAAGCTGTCGGTGCGTATACTTACGATGAGATACTCCCGAAGCTTCGCCTGGAATTGGATCGATTGATCGAAACGAAAAAGCTAGCTGGCTGTTGATACACCAACAACGATAGAACAACATGGACGAGGGTAGACAGAGCGTTGCAAATGCACCGACTTGGGTAGTCAAAGTTGGATCGAGATCACTAACGGATGATGCAGGCAGGCTTGATCGAGTTCAGGTAGCAAATCTTGCGCGGCAGTTGCTCGAATTGGTCAACATGGGCAAGCGAGTGGTATTGGTTTCTAGCGGGGCCGTAGCCAGCGGCGTCGGCAAACTTGGGCTACTCGGAAGACCAACAGATTTAGCAACGCTTCAGGCCGTCGCAGCCATCGGGCAGACTCACTTGATCCAGGTTTACGAGCAGACATTTTCGGAACACGGTCGGCATGCCGCCCAGATCCTATTGACCGCGTCGGAACTGGATGATCGCGTCGCCTATCTCAACGTTCGCAATACGCTGCGTCGGTTGTTGGAGATGGGTGCGATCCCGATTATCAACGAAAACGATACGGTAGCCGTCGACGAATTGAAGACCACCTTCGGAGACAACGATCGACTTGCAGGCATGGTAGCCGGCCTCTTAGAGGGCAGTGTACTGGCGATTCTCAGCGATGTACGCGGGCTCTTTGATCGGGATCCACGGGATCCCGAAGCCATGGTCGTTTCGACCGTTTTGCGAATCGATGATCGCATCGAAGAGATGGTCCGCGATCGCAAGACCGGCGTCAGCAAAGGGGGCATGGCCAGCAAACTGACTACCGCCAAGTTTGTAACCATGAGCGGTCAGCCCGTGATCATCGCTTGGGGGCGGGAGCCAAATGTTTTGATTCATCTTGCGAAGGGAGAGACAACAGGGACCCTTTTCTTACCGCAGTCCAAAGCCCTAACACCTCGAAAGAGATGGATCGGTTTTTCAGCGCAGACAACAGGCCAGCTGACGGTGGATGATGGAGCGGCCAAGGCCATGTGCATCGACGGCCGAAGTCTTTTGGCAATCGGAATTAGGGAAGTCGATGGCGATTTTGGAAAGGGAGACATCGTCTCTGTCGTCAATCAACAGTCCCTCGAGATAGCGCGTGGCTTAATCAATTACAGCGCCAATCAAGTCAAGCAAATTCGCGGCTGCCGCTCGGATAGGATTGAGCAGATCCTCGGTCAGTGCCCCTACGAGGAAGTCATCCACCGAGATAACCTTGCGATTATGTAGGCGGTGCGGTGCGAACGATGGAACGCCGAACGAGTAATTTTGAAATTTCGTTCTTTTGATGAGGTGCTTTTCACCAATAAATCGCATTGTCCTAGGGACCCGCGACGCACAGGTACTGTGTGGCCATTGTTTTTTCGGTTTGGCTCGAATCGCTCGAGGTTCCTCGGATCACAGCGCACCTTTTCCAAAGGAAAACTTCAATGCATTCATCTGAATCGAATTTTCGTAGACGCGCGTTCATTGGGTCGTCGATAGCCAGCTTGGCTATTGCCTCACCCCTCATCGACTCCATGTCTCGGCAAGTAGCCCGTGCAGATGACGATGACGAAAAGGAACAACGTTCAGCCTTTCGTTTTTACAAGCAGTTGGAAACTACACCGGCCCCCTTTAGTCCGCCGCTGCAGAACGCTTATTGGTACGGCCAAGGGAAATTCGACAATTCGCACAAGGTTTACAATCTGAAGGTGACTCTGAATACGCTCGCAAAGTTCCCAAACAATCCAGAGCCGTTTGTTATCACACCCACGGCCATGAAATATGAAATTTCAGCTCACCGCTTTTATTGGACGGTGACCTTTGTCGGCTATGCCAATTTGAATAGTAGGATCATGTTTCTGCATAATGGAACGGTTACGCCAGTTGTTACGCCTACCGGTCCGATCTACCCTTATGCAAATCATAACGTTGGCACTGTTCGGATGTTCGGTTACATAAGAGACTTGCGGTTTCCCGTCATCAACACGCCAGGCAATGGTCCGGCATACGTTGACGGTGTAATCACGTTTGGTTGATCGAGGCAGCAGAGTTCGAATCGAAGTTGCAATTTCGATAGTTTGGCCGCTCGAGGGTCAGCCCGAGCTTCAACGGTCAAGGAGGTTGTACAGCTTTAGAACGCCCCCATGGGCTTGCCCATGGGACGTAAAGCTTCCTGGCTAGAAGCGATCGAATTAATCATTTCCCGCGTCCCGTGGTACACGCCTCTAGCCAAAGAGCGTTGGGGGCCTGCAAAAACTTAGACACGATAGCTGTAAAACCTCCACGGAGCTGAAATTCAAAAATACAGCAGCAAGCTAAACAAATTATCGGCGCAATCAAGTCCACACCGCATACAACAGCAGCGCGAGCATCACCGTGCCGCAGATGGTCTTGAGGAGTGTTCCAAGCATCTTTCCGCACAAAGCCCCCAAGCCAATCTGGAGACTTAGGTTCCACTCTTTTCCACTCCACCGTTCTCCAGCAACGGCACCACCAAAAGCGCCTATCCCGCCGAACAAGATCGCAGCGATTAGACTTCCTGCAACCGGCACCGGAACTCCAATGAATACTCCGGCAATGGCTCCGACAATGGATCCTAAAACCGCCAATGCTCCCCCCCGTCGCGACCCCCCAAGCTGTCTTACACCCGCAGCTCCAGCCATAAACTCGACGATTTCCCCCAGCACTGCCAAGGACAGAATTGCAGCCACCGTCGGCGAATGAATATCGATGTGCACAGCGTCGTTTACGAAATAGGCCAGGGTTGCCGACAACGCCACTAATCCCCAGTTGCCAGGCAGGCCGAGCAAAGTCCCGACCCAGAACATGGGTGCCAAAACTGAGACTACGCTAGCTATAAAAGTGTTCAAGCTCTTGTTCCATGAAGTTTTACTACGGTTTTTTTGCGTTGCATTTGCGCCTTCAAGTCAATTCGAGCTTTAGCCCCAGTTCTTTGAAATTGTGAAGTTCTTTATTGGAAGTTGGCGAGCCCTGCAGAAATTGGTTATGCTAGGATCGCGGATGACCTTCAGTGTTTCGGATTACGAGCGATCACCCACCGGGAGGAGTCAGGATGAGCGAAAGCTCTGCGTTAGATTGCAGTGTGCTGGTATTGAATCGTTTTTATATGGCCGTGCGTGTTATTGACGTTCGGCGCGCCATGACCTTACTCTACCGGGGTTGTGCCGAGGTCATCGTGATCGAAGATGAGCAATACGCGAATTACGATTTCGAGAATTGGTGCGAGCTTTCTGATCTGCATGCGCTCGAAAAACAGCGAGGTGAGGATTTCATTCGAACGCCAACTCGAGAGTTGCAAGTCCCTCGAATTGTGCGTCTAGTATTGTATGACCGAGTGCCTAAATCCACTGTTCGATTCAACCGGAAGACTCTTTTTGCCCGCGACGGCTATCGATGTCAGTATTGCGCTCAAACCCGTCCGATGAGCCAATTGAGCCTTGACCACGTCGTTCCGCGATCCCAAGGTGGGAGAACCACTTGGGAAAACGTGGTCTGTTCGTGCACGTCTTGCAATAGCAAGAAGGGGGGGCGAACTCCTGTTCAAGCTTCGATGAAGTTGCTCACGACTCCGATTCGTCCCCACACGAATCCAGGCATGGCGATAACTCTCAATGATCCTCGGTATGCGTCTTGGAAGACATTCTTGCCGAGCTCAGTGAGCAACTGAGACGGCCGTAAGGCGAGCGGCAGAAGTTCGCCCGCCGCTGTCGCGGGTTAAACAAGTCGCAGGAGTCTCCAACCAATGTTTAACCGATCGAGGCCCTAAAGCCTCAATCGCGGGCGGCAGGGAATTGGCATCAATTACTTCATACGTTGTTGGGCTAGCTACGATTCGAAGTCCGCCCGCCGCTGTCGCGGGTTAAACAAGTCGCACGGTGTCTCCAACCAATGTTTAACCGATCGAGGCCCTAAAGCACCTCATACCTTTCCTGGGCTAGCTAGGGCTCAAGATGCATCCAATGCCGTCGGGGACGCAAAACGAAACAGGAAGTGAAAAAGTTTTTCTATATCTACATCCCGCCTCGGTCGGCAGTTTAGAATGGATTGGGGTTGGTTGTCCAGGACCGCCAACTAACCGCTTTTCGTTGACTCTTCTCGGTCTTTTTCATTCTCATCTTTTGACAGCGACCAAATGTACTACCAACTAATTCTTCAGAACGAGGTTGAAGATCTGGGTAAAGCCGCATGGACCATAAAGCCCCCTGGAGTGGTTGGCCGAGATGCCGCTTGCCAAGTTTGCATCGATCACCCGTCCATCAGTCGCCAACATTGCCAGTTCTCGCTAAACGGCGAGGGGACGCTTGTCGTCAAGGACTTAGATTCCATGAACGGAATCTATATCGATGATACGCGTGTAAAGCAGGCAGCATTGATGCCTGGCCAGGTTCTCCAAATTGGGGCGCTGCGACTCCATGTCGAATTTTCAACGGGCGGTGATGCATTGCCCAAGCGGCATGCAAAACCCAAAAGCAATGTCAATGCTACACAGCCAATGAAAGCCGTGCGACCAGAACCCATACCGGCTGCCCCGATCGAAAAACCATGGTGGCGTCGTCTATTCGAATGACTAGACGTTGGCAGAACCTGTGATGGCCATTTGAAGTTGTCGAAACTGGGATTTCATCATAGCGATGGCCATTGTGTGCATCGACTGATTCTTCGATATCTGAGTGACTTGCATTTCAAGATTGTCGTCGCTGCCATCCTGATAAACAACTTGCTTCATGGAATCGCGAACGCTTTCCATGGCGACCTTTCTTGCATCGGCGAATGAGGGCACGTTGGCCTGACCGGCTGAACCAAGCAAACTTAGTCGAAGCCCCGGCGACATATCCCTTTCCTGGCGATCGGCTTGGATGGCATCTCGCAAGCTTTTTTGAAACGTGTTCACCGATAGATCTTGCGATTGATAGCCGGGCGTATCCGTATTCGCAATATTTCCAGCAAGGATTGCGTGCCGACGTTCCGTGAAGGCTACCGTTTGTTCGAGGCTTTTAAGCGTTGGATCCGAAAACATGGACAAGTCTCTCCATCAAGTAGTAGCTCAACCCTCGATCGAAAGTGTGCTGTCGATCGAGGATTCTTCGAGGTCGCTGGCATGGTATGCATTCTGAATAGCGCACGCGTCGATATTTTGTTGGAGCTGGGCAGCTACCGATTCGCGTTGCAGATTCATGCTTCCGAGGGAACGATCTTCCATAACAATCAACTCTTGTAACAACCGATCGCAACGACCCACCATTTCCTGGCACTCTTTTCGTCGCACAAGTGCGGACCAGCTTCGCTGTTCGGGATCTTGATCTTGAAAACGAGCCAGTTCCGATTGAACCTTTCCGAGGGCTCCCATTAGCTCTTGTTTGCGAGAAAGGAGGGTCATCAATGAAGCCATGTCGTGGTGGGCTACGAAATCCGACTGTGTCAGCGACATGGCCCGCATCTCCATCAGAAGATGCAACTTGGATTCAACCAGTTCAAAGAGTAGGTCCGTCGAGAGTTCGGCAGAACGAATGGAGTCTTGATTCATTTTGGGTCTCGAATGCCAGAATTAAATGCAATGATTGACGGAAATAACAAAATTCACGAAGAAAGCCAAGACGGAACCTGTGGAAAGATGATAGCCCTGCCGGTAGATTGGGCAGCCCGCTACAATACGTGGCCCACAAACAATTGACGAAATGGGTGGGAAACCCCAATTTCATTTCTAAACAGGCGATATGGACAACATTGGAATATGAGCAAAAC
>JANLUJ010000475.1:0-1470 GCA_031363425.1 Pirellula sp. | reverse complement strand
GGATTGCTTCTATCCGGAATCGCCGCGGGAACATTGGCGACCTTTATTTTTTGGATGGTCGGAAAGGTTGTGTTTAGACGCAGCCGTTTTCTGAAGCGCTGCGATCAATATGCTGGTTTTACGTTTGGATTCGCGAATGCGGTGGCTCTAGTTGCCTTGGTGCTGTGGGGGGTGCTCGCTTCGGAACCAGAGATCAAACGACGTCAGCAGATGACGGTCGGTGCGAAATCGGAACAAGCCGACCAAATCTCGCAACGACTCAATCAGATCTTAGTCGCGACGAAGAACAGCTACGTCATCGTGGTCTTGCGCGGTTGGAATCCTTTTTTGGAATTACCACAATTCAAAAAAATCAAGCAACAGTTCGACGCAATGATCGCCCAAAAACCATCCAGCCGACCAAACCAACATGTCATGGAAGAGGTTGAGCCCTCGCAAGGCCTAGAAATGCAAAGGTTGATTCAAACCATGTTCAACGGTGAAATGGGAGGAATCAAGTGACGCGATCGCTATTTGCTCACTTTTTCTCTTTTAGGCAATACCCAATCTTTTCGAGGAAAGTGGCATGTGTAGCCGCCTGGGTTTTGGACCAGGTAGTCTTGATGCTCTGGCTCCGCTTCCCAGAAGTCAGTCGCCGGTTTCAACTCAGTCACAACTTTGCCGGGCCACAACCCGGATGCGTTAACATCCTCAATTGTGTCCACTGCGACTCGTTTCTGTTCGTCGCTCGTGTAAAAGATAGCAGAACGGTACGAAGCTCCACGGTCATTGCCTTGACGATTCTTCGTGGTTGGATCATGCACTTGGAAGAAGAACTCCAGCAGTTTGCGGAAGTCTGTTTTTCTTGGGTCGTAAACGACTTCGATCGATTCTGCGTGTGTACCATGATTGCGATACGTGGCATTCTTCACATTACCGCCGGTGTATCCGACGCGAGTAGAAACAACACCTGGTTGCTTGCGAAAGAGATCTTCCATTCCCCAAAAGCAACCACCCGCCAAGATTGCTTTTTCCGTCTTCACGTCAGTCCCTGCTAATGCGGGATTGCCATTAACAGCAGCTTGACTGGGAGACTGAGCACTCCCATGCGGTGCAGCGATAGCCATGCCAAGTAACGTCAATCCTGTTGAAATGAACCACCAACTCGTAGTCTGCGTTGCCATTTTTCTCATCTCCCGGAAGAAGATTTATAGTTGTACACATTCGAGACGCTCCATCTTACATGATTCTTACCTATTCGCCTCTAGGTTCCCCGCGCCCAAAAAGGTGCCTGCCCAAAGGTGTCAGAAATCATTTCAGGCGGGGACCGAACCGGGGATCAAGTAACGCGTTAATCCCGTGCATGAAAAGCGCCGGCGAGAATCGCTGACAATCAGAGCCGATCTAGAAAGGGGCGTCCCCTTCGTCGTCGGCTGCCGCTTGCGAGAATACGTCGTTTAGTTCGTCGTCATTGGGTCCCGGCTTGCCGGC
>JANLUJ010000402.1:0-10613 GCA_031363425.1 Pirellula sp. | reverse complement strand
CCGGCTTGACCGGTGGATCGTTCGGGCTTTTTGGCTACCGACCCACCCGAAAAACCTCTCCATTCATTAATTACTGCGTTTCAAGCGCGGTGGGATTACAAGATAACTAAATGAACAAGATCGACCCAATTCGAAGCATGGTCGCGCCCTCCTCGATAGCGATTTCAAAGTCCTCGCTCATTCCCATGGAAAGTTCTGGCAACGGGATTCCGAATCGATTTTGCCAAACATCTCGCAGCTTACGAAGCGATTCAAAGTCGCGCCGAGCTTGACTCGTACCGCCGTTCAAGCTCCCCATTCCCATTAGCCCAACGATCACCATTTTGGTCATTTCGTGTGATTTGGTTGCCCATTCTTGGAGTAACTGCTCACCATCGGATACGAACATGCCGGTTTTTTTCGGGTCACCGGAAACATTGATTTCAAGCAAGAGGTGTAACTGCCTCTCACGTTGCAACATATCCTGCTGAATCTGTGCCAAAAGTCGCGTGGAGTCCAAAGAGTGCAGCGTTGAGACCATTCGCAACGTGCGTTTCGCTTTGTTGGTTTGGAGATGTCCAATAAAATGCCAATCGACGACCAGATCCGACAGGGTGGCAGCCTTCTCCCAAAGAATTTGTGGACGGCTCTCAGCCAAATGATTGCATCCCAACTCCACGAGCCATCGTGCGACGGTTTCGTCCACGTATTTTGTCACTCCAATCAACTGAATATCTGCCAGGTTCCGTGAGGAGCGACGAGCAGCTTCCTGGATGCGTTCCAGAACCGCCTCATAGTTCGTTCGAACCCTTTCCTTGGTCGGACTGAATCGGTGTGCCTCGTTCATCGATGTTGACCCTTCGGTTTGTTAGTCTTAGACAATCTGACTGCAAATATTCATAAAATCTTTTGCAATAACATTGCATGTGCGCCTCGATTCGATATGATAATCCATCAATCTACTACCGGGGCAATACGCAATCGAGGCAAAACGCACAGATCTTGCTCAGTCGAGCGGTAGCTTGAATTATCCCAACCCTAAGCGTATGCGACGGGCAACTCGACAGGTCCCTCACTCACGTTCCGAGTTACTTCACACTGCAACTCGCCTTAAAGCTTCGAATTACAGCTGCGATACAACTATACCATGGAGAAAAGCTTGAATCGGTGGAAAGATACTTTGGGAATCGTTGCGTCTGTAGCATGCGCAGTTCACTGCGCAGCAACTCCGATTTTGATAGCTTTTTTGCCCGCGTTGACATTTACCGAGTGGATGGCGAATCCTAGATTCCATCAGGTCGCCGCAGTCGTTTGTGTTGGCATGGTCGCGTTAGCCATTTGGCCGGCTTTCATGCGATTTCGCGACTATCGCGTATTGTCCCTTTCCTCTGCAGGTGTTGGGTTGATCATCGCGGCTGCGTTTTTCTTGCCAGACAAGTGTTGTTCGCATTTGCATGCCACGGCTTCTGTTACCCTTCCACATACAGACCATAACCATGCTGCAGTTGGGCTAGCGGCACATAGCCATTCGTCTGACCAGGCTGCCGAGAACGAAACAGTATTCGCAAGTTTGGCTAGTCCCGAGTTGATAGCGATCGTTCAGCCTTGGATGACGCCGCTAGGTGGATTGCTTCTGGTCGCCGCACACGGACTCAACCTTCGCCGCCGAGTGTACAGTCGCAAGGTTTGTAAGTGCCTGGCCAATCCGGCTTCCAAACGATCTGATTCTACGGACTTAGTGCGAATTTCAGCAAATACCAAAGCTGCCTAGTGCCACTGATTGGAATTAGCGTTGCACAGGGGACTACGCGTTCCCAGGCTCTGCGGCTCTGCCTGGGAACGCACTGCCGTGGAGGCTCCTGCCTCCGTGGCACTAGTAGCAACCTACCGTAGTTCACATTGGCAGTAGTTCACTCTTGGCAAGAGTGACTTTGTACCGCCCACTCTCTAGGTCACCAAATCGCCGAGTTGAACCGGGTTAGCAAAAACTTGGATGGGGACTGTCATCCCATAGCGACGGTAGATCTTGTTTAGCCTGTTTCCATCCAACGGATTCGCATTGATTTGTCGAATGCAGATTCTGGCAACTTGGGCTGGAAATTTTGAAGCAAGTTTAGCATAGATTTCTGGGTCGCGCTCGCCGCTATCACCAACCAATACAAACGTTCTTGTTGGCAAGCGTTTAATCAAGTTTCGGATCACACCCCCTTTGCTTTTTCGCCGAATAATTTGCCACCGTTTGAAAATCTCATCTCTCAACCGAAACCATTTCAAGTGCATGCTACCGGCTGGAAATTTTTGATCGATTAGGAATTGACTTAATGCATCGTAAATCTGCCAAGGGCTGCTACTCACATAGTGAAACAAGGCCCCCTGCTCGGCCCATCTTTGATAAGCCATCGCCATTCCATCGATCGGCTCGAATGGCTCCGCAAACGTTCTGAGCAACATACGTCTTCGACTATTGACCTCCGTGAGCTTGATCGTGTCGTCGATGTCGGTAACAACACTTACACCTCTTCGCTCAGCCAAAAATACTGGACTTGAAATCTGCCCAAGACCAATGTCCCATTTTTGAACACAGTCTTGAATAGCCACATTACTTTGTTTGGGAGAAGCTCCATACGTTCGAAAATTCTGCAATTGCTTTACGGGGATGTCCAGTCTGCCACCAAACAGTCCGCTAGCCTTGGATTTCCGCCTTAAGACGTACTGTTGCCCTGCCAGTTCCACTTGCACACGTATGCCAGCAACCGGCGCCGCAATGAACCCTTGAACGCGCTCGCGAAACAAATCCCCTTCGGCTACTTGAGTAGGGAGGTTGAGCGCGCGAATCAGGCCACGCAACATTAGTCTTTTGCCAAAAGACGTCGGGGCTGATTGCGAAATCCTCCCTTGAATTTGAATACGCCAAATCGAACCGCCAGCGATGGAGTATCCAACCGTCGGATACAAGCGCACCTCAGGGTCCGATTCGTTTCGTATCGCCTGGTCTGGGCTCATCCGTAGCACGTCAGTCTTCCGCGTCGATCCATCAACGACATCGTTGGATTCGCGAATTGGCATGAATCAAGAGCCCGTTGTCGTGGTTTGTTTGAAGTTAGTCCAGTTACTATGCGACGACTTTTACCGAGCTACGCGTTTCAATGGATTTGTAAATTGCTTCAACCGCCAGGAGGTCCTTGAGCCCCTCTTCACCGGATACTTTAGAAGGTTTGTTTTCCAAAATACACTTCGCGAATTCGTCCATTTCCGTAGCGAATTGGTCTGGTGCCTCTAGTTCGATCTTTCCTTTAGAAGTTTCCATTCGATTTCCATTGTAGCTAAAGGCTGGATCCATTCGAATGAATCCACTTTCGGTGAAGGCATTGAAACGATTCAAGCCGTTGAAGTTGTAGCTGGTGCTACAATAGGCCAACACTCCGGAAGGGAACTGCATGAGCCAAGTAATGGACTCATCCACTTGCGAGAACTTCGTCGCATCCGTTTTGGTTTCTTGAGCGGTAATCACTGTGGGCTCTTCGCCCGTCAAATAGCGACAAGCTTGGAGAGCGTAAACACCCACATCCATCAGTGCTCCGCCACCAGCTAGTTGTTTGTTGAGACGCCATTGCTTGGGATCGCCAATCTTAAATGCGAATCCGGCTTCGATCATCTTAATCGCCCCAAGCTCTTTTTTTCTTGCCAGGCCCACGCATTTCAAATGGTGCGGTTCGTATTGGCATCGATAGCCGATCGCTAGTTTTCGATTGGCTGATTTGCATGCCGAGATCATGTCGCGACAGTCAGCAGCTGAATTTGCCATCGGTTTTTCACATAACACGTGTTTGCCCGCCTTGGCAGCGCGAATCGTATATTCAGCGTGCATGCTGTTAGGAAGTACTACATATACTAGGTCAACCGATTCGTCGGACGCTAACTTGTCGAAACTGTTGTAGTTGTAAATGTGTTCGCGCCCAATCCCGTATTTGTCCGACCAAACCTTTTCTTTTTCAGGCGAACCGGTCACGATCGCTGCAAGCTTGCAATTCGTAGATTTCTCGAATGCAGGGGCAATTTGATTCGTGCTCAAACTTCCTAGGCCTACCAAGGCAACTCCAAGCTTTTTGTTCTCGCTGGCATGGGTTGGCGATGAAAAGAAGCCACCTTGAGCAAGCCCCGCAGCCACGCCAGCTGAAACCGAAGTGGTCAGGAAATCGCGACGACTGAAATTAGATTGATTCATGATTGTAACAGTGGTTGGCAAGTTCGGAATTGGAGGGTTTCGAGCGACCAAGACATTCTAGCCGAAAATCGGTGCGGGTTGCCATACAAACCACGCATGACAACAGATACAACCATCACCAACAGGCCCACAAACCGGGATTATGAAAGGAAATCCCTTGTACTACACTTCTGTCCAACTAGTTGGGAATTGGTCGGGGGACAAGCCATTACGAGGTGAAAAACATGTATTCGAAATTGATTTTGTCGGTAACTGCAGTGGTCGCGTTAGGTTGCTTTTGCCCATCGGCGCAAGCGCAGGGTCCATACGGCTACCAATTCGGTTATACCTTGGGCTACCAAAATAGTTTCCGCAACCGGCTGCCCACTCCACCCTACTTTGCGATATACCCGCCTGTGTATTACGGCAAGCGGTTCGAACGCCCCTATGGCGACAGCCCATATGCGTCTTTTCCTCAGTTGCAAGCTACTCCGGACTATCATCCCGTCCCCAAGGAATCGCAGGTCCGATCACACTCGGTAATGAATCCACATGTCAACCACTCGTCATTGCCAGATAGTGCGCAAGTGACCATGGTTGCACCACGTGTTGGTCGCACGGTCGAAATCATCAACCCGTATGCAGCTGAGCAATACGCTAGCAAGACGAAATAGCATTCGACGCTATCTTTGGATCCAAAACAAAATAGCACGACGCGCAAGCTAGTGATTCCAGCTTCCAATTCACTAGCTCGCGCGTCGTGCTACTGGTACTTTTCAGTCTGCCTGTCGCCTAAGTAGGTCACTCTTGCCGGGCATGCCGAGACTGCATCCTGCATTTGCCAGTTTTAGAGGTTTACCAAAGCAATGCAAATTTCTACATTGGAGGATCAACTGACATCGAAAGCTGGAAAACAGCGTGAAAGTGATTCAACCAATGCGAGACAAGCATTTGAGTATTGTTTTTGAAAGCAAGTTTGCCTTGCTATTTTTGATTCCTGTAATTTTTTTGCTTCAAGTCGATGCGATTGCGGATTGGCCTGGATTGCTTGGTCCGACTCGCGATGGCCAGGCCGACTCGACCAGTCAACTTCCAACAACTATCCGTGGTGCTCCCAAACAAATTTGGAGGGTTGAAGCGGGTCAAGGTTACGCGGGACCCGCGATTGCCGGAAACGATTTTGTACTTTTCGAACGCGAAGGCGCCAATGATCGCGTTCGCCTCTTGAATCTGGCAACTGGCCGGGAAGTTTGGCGGCGGGAACTCAAGGCCGGGTATAGTGGCGGCATCGATTCTGACAAAGGTCCACGCTCCGTACCCACGATTTTGGATAGTGCAATATTGTTGTATTCCGCGGCTGGAGATTTATCTCTACTCTCGCGAAACAATGGCTCCATCCTATGGACACGGCAGTTGCGAAAGGAATACCAAGCGGAGGACGGATACTTCGGTGCGGGCAACACGCCTTTGGTCATCGATGATCGTGCGTTCGTCAACGTAGGGGGTAAATCCGCCGGCGTCGTTTGTGTTTCCATTTCTGACGGCAAAACCATTTGGACTTCTCCCAATGCGGAAGCGAGCTACGCATCCCCTGTACTTATTCCAACTTCTTCGGGCTCGGGGATTACCAGTCAGATCGTTGCAGTCCCGGGCAAGCTTAAAACGTTAGGACTCGATATAGCGACTGGAAAGCAACTTTGGGAGTTTCCTTTCGGACAGCGTGGACCGACGGTAAATGCAGCCACCCCGGTTACGACGGCCGATGGCAATCTTTTCTTAACCTCAAGTTATGGGATTGGATCTGTGATCGTTAGTCCATCACAGAATTCAGTCCAAATTATCCGAAAAGGAACGGATATTAGTAGCCAGTACTCAACCCCCGTTGTCCTAGACGGAAAGATCTTCGGTTCGGATGGACGTGAAGATGGGGGTGAAGGTGCCTTCAAATGCTTGCAGGCTTCCGACGGAAAACTCCTTTGGGAGCAATCGGAGATGCCGATATGCCATACAATAGGGGTAGATCGAAAGCTCCTATTGTTTGGAATCAACGGCGAGATTTGGGCATTGGATAGCGCTGCCAACAAATTTGATCCGCTCTGGAAAAGCAATATTCCGAAAGGGAAGTATCGAGCGTTACCTGCTTTTTCGGGAAATCGTCTCTATACCCGATCAAACAATGGTTCGAATGACGCTTGGTTTTGCTTCGAAATTGGGAATTGAGAAGCTTGGGGAACGGGCGCGAGTTCGCACGGCCCAGGGAGCCATGCTACGGTAGATTTCAGTCTACCGCACGCCTAAGCACTAGACAAATCGATGTATTCTTGGCATCATATGCCCGTATAGTGCTTGGGATTGTCGTATTTAAACCGAATTCAGGAGTCGTGAAGTGCCAAATATTAAGAGTGCCAAAAAGCGCCATCGCCAGTCCCTCGAGCGCCGAGCACGCAATCGTTCTGCCAAGTCACAGCTAAAGACAGCCTTGAAAAAACTACGGGAGTCCGTAGAAGCAAAAAACTTTGACGAAGCCAAAACGCAGTACTCCGCATTCTGCAAGATGCTCGATCAAACAGCTTCGAAAAAAATCATTCACGTCAACAAGGCATCCAGAACGAAGAGCCGACTGAGCAGTATGATCAAGAAGGCTTCTTTGGCCACCGCATAGGCGCATGGCACGAATCTCTAGCTTGGGCTTCATGCTTAGAAATCGTGATGGGAAACAAGAAGGATGTGGAATGATACATCACTTCTTTCTAGGATTCGCATAGCAAACCTGGGCCTCGGATATGCAACATGTATCGAGGGAAATTCGAACCGAGTTCGCTCGTGGCATTACGGCGAGTTGGAATTATCGAATGGCAAGTTGCTAGGAATCTATCCGCGTTGGTGGCCCCGTTATGGTTCTCACTGGGAAGCGTTCCAAGATAGCTTCATTCGAACCTTGGCTTCTGATCATTGCCGAGTTTACTACGCTTTTCCGCGGAGGACTCCTGGATTCATGAGCCTACTTTATGCTCGCAGCGGTCCAAGTACCCAATACAAGACGTTATTGCGGGCCGTTGATGTTGTGGACGAAATTGCAAAGCTTAAAAACACCCAGGCCATTGTGTGCCAGGCCGTCGGTATTCGAGCATCAGAGCGATTGATGAATCGATGGGGATACGTGCGTCATGCGACCGTTCTTGGCAATAACCATTACATCAAACGTCTCAAATGAGACTAGGGGCTCATCGCGCTATTGATGGCAGAACTTGAGGAGTTGAAGTTGCTCTTGGTCGCCACTGCAAGCTGGCCAACCGATGCAAGGACGGCACCGGCTATGAGCGAAAGCATAACCGCATATTCAACCGCAGTCGGACCTTCGTCGTCGGCCAGGAATCTCAGAAACCTGTTCGTCAATTTTTCGTACATTTTTGTTTGGCTCAAAAATGGTCTCGCGGACGGGCACAATGCCTACCCTACAACAGTTCTACTTCCTTTTCGGCACAAAGTGAGTCGAAGCGTATAGATTCGTTTGGCTCCCTTTTGGATTTCATCAACGGAGGGGTAACTTTTCCGCACAACCACTACAATTGGAAGAGCGTGTTGATGGAAGGCTTAGATAGCATCGCTCCATTTCCTAGCCTGTCGTTCAAAATCATTGTCGGCGTAAAGCTCTTCTCCATGAATCCAGTGCCAGAGACCGTAACTTGGGCCCCTGGCCCGAGTTTCGCACGGCCCAGGGGGCCATGCTACTGGTAGATTTCGTGGCGCGAGGTTGGAAACTGCGATTGGATTAAGTACTTTCGAAAAGCCTTTTGTTCGCCCATTCGGTCAACTGCTCACGAAATATCTTCGAGTTATGTCGGATGTCCGTCGGCAATTTTCCAGGGTAAATAACAACACGCTCCACGTGGTAGCTTTTGGGGTTTTGACTGAGCTGCTCGATCACCGCTTGCGACAATTGCCGGTCACTCAATTGCCTCCCATGCGAATGCTTTGGCCAGGGTTCAAGAATCACGACAGGTTTTTGAGAGGTTCGTTCTCCCGTCCCGACTAGCGCCGACCGATACACCTCTGGATGGGTATTTACGATCGCCTCAATCGTCTCGGTAAATAGGGTTCTTTGCCCTGAAATAACGCGATGTGACTTGCGACCACAAAACCAAAATCGTTCCTGCTGGTCCAGATAACCAACGTCACCCGTGCGATGCCAGACACTGTCGCCATCCCTCACTTTGTGAATCGCGTTTTGATCCTCGCGTGTAACATATTGTTTGGAAACGACTGGCCCGCAAACCATGAGTTCACCAATTTCACCGCGAGGCATTTCGACGACGCCATCGATGTTCTCAATCGGCTTGTCATCGATACCAATAACTTGCCAGCGAATTCCAGAGAAACGACCTCCAACACAAGTCCCTGCTCCCTTTTGTGTCTTCGACGCCGTTTCTTGCAAGACCGTCCGGGATTCGATGGAGGCGATCGGTAAAGCTTCCGTTGCTCCATACGGCGTATACATGCACCCCTGGATATGCATGGCTTGCCTTATCTGTTCCAGAATTCTTGGTGGTACCGGTGCGCCCGCGGATAGAACGCATCGCAGTGATTCGACTCGACGTCCAGACTTTGCGCAGAACCCTCCCACTTTGGTCCACAAAGCCGGAGATCCGAAGGACTGATTAATCTGCCATTGATCTATCGCATCAAGCAAGCGGACAGGATCGACATCGGCAGGACGAATGGGATTCATGTCCGGAAGTATAGTGGTCGTTCCCATCACTGCATTGAATAAACCGAACAAGGGAAAGCAGCTCAGGTCCCTACCACCTGGCTGAATACCATAATGCCCAGCGACTTGATCGATCTGGGCATTGAATGTTCCATGCGTGTAAAGAACTCCCTTGGGTGGGCCTGTACTGCCAGTTGTAAAGATAATGGCTGCAGGATCATCAGGCTTTGTTTCGGGCAATCTGAAATCGCTCGGCGAGTTTTTTTCCAACGCGTCCACGGTAATTGCGGGGAGGCCCGGCAGCCATCGACCGGCGGTAACGTTCAATTTCGCGCTTGGAAATTTAGATCTAAAGAAACGCAAGACCGCATGGGCTATAGGAATTGCGATAAACCCATCGGGTCGCGTGGCTGCTAAGCAATCAATTAGATTCTTTCGGCCCATTCCGGGATCGATGAGCACGAGCGTCGCACCCGACTTGAGTACCGCAAATACTAGCGAGATGAAGTCTTCTCCGAATCGCACAAGCAATGCGATTCGCTTTCCTGGTCCAATCCCCATGCTTTGCAGCCCAGCGGCTATGGACGAAGAACGACGCTCCAACTCTGCCATCGATATCGTATCGTACTTGCGATGGTCCCGTTGTCGAATCGACCCACGCGGCGTTGCAATCGCGATCGCGTCTGGAGCAATCGCGGCTTGAATGCTCAATCTTGCACCAACATTAGCGTTGTAGTTGCTTACTCCCGATTCTCCGTGGAGGAGTCGATTGGAATGGGACAGATCCATGTTGGGCAGTCGCTCAGTTTACTTGACTAAAATTGGGATTTCGAAGACTTTATTGGTGCCGCTCACATCAATAGCCGGCACAAACTCAATTGCGGTCTCATTGAACTTGGGTGGCCCAAATCCACGTTTTGGGTTTCTAGAAAAACCATAACGTTCCAATGGAATCCCAAACGAATTCTTGTCCAGTCGCGCATTCTCATTTTCGTCATGGTACACGCAAACCGCCACTCGGGTTAAGTCACCCTCTGCTTGTTCTGCCTGCAGCGGGATCTGAAGTTCGAGCTGCCAAGACGCTCTCAAATCCTTGATGCCTATTGCCCCCTTTGCAATCGCGTATTCGGGATCATTGAAATGCGATGGACCCAAGTAAACGGCGACGCGACACAATCCATGATCGTCGCCAAAGCCAGACAGGTCTAAGTTCAGAGTCACAGTGCAAGTGGATGCGGCTTTCGGTTCCAACGCTTCGACCGATGAATGAGTAGAAGTTGGGCTGCTGGATGCGGTCTCTTTCCGCTGACAACTTAACAACGCTCCGAATGCGAGCGAAACCAGGCAGTAGTGTAGACGCAATGACAACAATGGTCTCACTCTCGTTTCCTGTCGAGCATTTTCCCGTTCTGGATCGTTCATGCCGTTGACTCGATCAAATGAAGACACGACGATTAAATACGATCCATTCGATAACCAACAAAGCCAATCCTAGCAACAGAATCCACCGCCAAGTTTCTTTGCGCGCTTGTATCGTCGAACTGGTGGCGGTAACCTTTTCGTACCCCATCTTGATGGATTCTGCGACCGCAAGATCGCTTTCGCGGGCCGAAAACAAATTGACACAAAAGGACTCTACTGGTTTCTCAACACCGCTGGCAAATACCTGGTAGATGCCCAACTCGTCGGTCTTGGTAAACGTGTAACGACTCTCATCCCCGC